>JBCBYJ010000305.1:0-2035 GCA_039815905.1 Pseudomonadota bacterium
CGAAAGCGCGGACATACAGGAAGGCACCCCCAAGCGCAAGCCAAATGAGTCAGGCCGAGCACAGTCGCCGAAGGCGCTCTGGGCTGACACATCTGACAGTTTCGAACCTGCGCGCGTTTTGGTGTCTTACCGAGAGTTTCAGAAGGAAACCTCTGCGATGCGCGCATTCGTTCCAGTCTCTGCCGGTCTGGCGGCCCTCGCCGTCCTTGCGGCGCCGACCGCCAGCGCAGAGTGCGATATTTCGCAAACCAAATGCGCGGTGAATGGCGGCAAGTGCAATATCAAATTTCGCAATCATACCGGCAAACTGGATGGGTCTGGAAATGGCACCAAACTCACCCAAACCAGCTCCGCGCAGACGGTTAAGGTTAGGGCGCTGAAGGAGAATGCCGATTCAGCCGGCAATGCCCTGACGATTAATGCGGGCGCCAGCAATACAATGAATTTTGATAATAAAGCGAAGAAGAAGTTCGAGAAAGTGCGGATCTCCTCCCCGGCTATGGCGGCGGTCGAGGGCGCGACGATGAACTGCGCAAACGTCGTCGCTGTTTTGAATGGCAATGGGACCTGCAACATCTTCCACGGGGTTAAGCCGGAAAGGGACACGGACAATAAAGGCCGGTATCAGCTCGGCTATAGCTGCGATGGCAGCAGTGTTTCGGGCCCACAGTGAAGCGACGAATGAAAGCCGCGTCGGTGTCCACCCCGCATCCCAGCAACCGCGCGACTATGGCCGCGCCGCAAGCCGACGCAGATGCCAACTTGCGAAAACCCAACCAGGAGCGCGCCATGAAACGTCACACCCTTTTAGCCAGCACAATCGCGGTCTTCGCCGTCAGTTTGGCCGCCCCAATGGCCCGCGCAGACTGCGATATTTCGGAGACCAAATGCGCGGTCAATGGCGGCAAGTGCAATATCAAATTTCGCAATAGAACGGCCGATACGAGCGGGTCATCCAGCGGCACATATCTCAGCCAAGACGGTTCTGCCCAGACCGTGAAGGTCAAAGCGCTGAAAGAGAACGGCAATACCGCTGGCAACGTTCTGACGATTAATGCCGGTGCCAGCAATACGATGAATCTCGACAATAAAGCGAAGAAGAATTTCGCGAAAGTGCGGATCACCTCGCCCGCAATGGCCCGCGTCGATGGTGTCACGATGAGCTGCCAAGACGTGATCGCTGTTTTGGATGGAAATGGCACCTGCAAAATCTTCCATGGCTATCCACCCTATGGCGACGAGCATCTCGATTATCAGCTCGGCTATAGCTGCGATGGTGGCAGCGTCGTCGGTCCCACGGAATAGCCCTTTCATCCCTCCCCCTTCTAACTCGGAGCCCCTCATGAACGCTCATACGCTTTTGGCCAGTACGGCACTCGCGCTAACCGTTGCTCTGGCTGCCCCCGTCGCCAGCGCAGAGTGCGATATTTCAAAAACCAAATGCGCGGTGAATGGCGGCAAGTGTAACATCAAATTTCGCAACCGAACCGGCGATACGGGCGGATCGGATGGCGGCTCCGGGCTATCGCAAACCTCGTCTGCGCAAACCATTTTGGTCAAAGCCTTGGATGATGATGCCGACCGCGTCGGCAACAAGCTGCAAATCGTGGCGGGCACCAGTAAGACAATGAACATCGAGAAAAAGGCAAAAAAGGAAAACGGCTTTGCCGCGATTAGGATGACCTCGCAAGACAATGCCCGGATCGTTTCCGGGGCAACCATGACCTGCGACGAGGTCAAAGCCATCTTGAATGGAAACGGCACTTGCAAAGTTTTTCACGGCTTTACGGATGGCGGCCTCGGCATGCCAAACCTCGGCTATCAATGCGATGGCGGCAATATCAGCGGTCCGAAATGACGCGCCCTCGAATTCCATTCCTCACCCCAAAAACAGACAGGACCCTCGTATGAAACGTCACACCCTTTTAGCCAGCACAATCGTGGTCTTCGCGGCAGCTTTGGCGGCCCCTATTGCCAGCGCTGAATGCGATATTTCAGAAACCAAATGCGCAGTGAATGGCGGTAAATGTAATAT
>JBCBYJ010000306.1:0-2033 GCA_039815905.1 Pseudomonadota bacterium
GTCTCGCAAGATGCGCGCGCCTTTGCCGGCAGCCTGCAAGACCGTGTCGTGCCATCTGCCAGCGACGCGGAGGCGGCGCGATTTGTCATCGGCTCAATCGTTGCCAAACCGTCGGCTTTGCCCGCGCAAATCGAAGTCGCCGCCATCATGGCCGAGCCTGAGCGGTCATTCGAGGTGGTTGTGGATGACCAGTCCGAAGCTAAGATTATCGTCCCAGATGCCGCAACGGTCGATCGCTTAGTCATCGATCCGGGCGCGATCAAACGGCTCGAAGCCCCGGCAGCAAGCAATCGTGCAATCACGGTCATCGACCCGCAATCGCGCAAGCAAACCCAAGCGGTCACCGGAACGGTGATGAGCAATGAGCCGATCGTGTCGCGGGCGCCACTGAATGAAACCGTCGATCAAAAACGCTTTGAACGCGGGATTACCCAGCAACCGGTGATAAAAACCCGCTCGCTTGCTTTGCAGCTGCCAGCGACCCCCGAAGAGCGCATGGCGCAGCTGCCAAGGCTCAATCCAAGAGTCGCTGAACGCGCTTTGATCCTGCCGAATGCCGCGCTGGAACGTCAATTGGTCGCTGAAGATCGGATGATTGAAGCCGCGACCAAGTTCAACGTTGCCGCCACCATTCAGCGCTCTCGCTCTGGCCAGATGGTCATCGAGATCGGCGCTGACGCGCTCAATCCAACCAATTTCACCGGCGCTGTGATGCAATCTGGACGCATCGCGATCGACCGCGATATCGAATGCGATATGGCCGCGGCACGGCGGGGCGACGCCGCGCCATTGGTCGCCATGCAATGCGTGATTGAAGATCTCAAAGCGTCTGGCGAGTTTGAATATGTCGAGAAAGACTGGCTATACGAGCATGAAATGATCCGCCGCCCCGGTCCGCCCGAGGCGCCAACCATGCTGACGCCGAATGATCCCTTATTTGGCTTGCAATGGCATTATAAGTCACAGGGCACCGAAGCGAACCAATCGCCAGGCGGCGCCGGGTTTGTCGATTTCTGGACCGAACAAGACAGCCAAGGCTCGTCTGAAGTGGTGGTCGCAGTGATCGATACCGGCTTACAAATGGACCATCCCGATATTCGAAGCTCTCTCAATGTTGTCGATGGCTGGGACATGGTCAGCGAGCTTGACGTTGCAAATGATGGCGATGGTCGCGATAGCGATCCGGATGATCCAGGCGATGTCTGTCCGCAAGCTAATGTGCTTGAGAACACCTATCACGGCACGCATGTTGCGGGCATTGTCGGGGCGGCGTCTACGAATAATGCAGATGGGGTCGCTGGCGGCGCTTGGAATGTCAAAGTCGTGCCCGTCCGTGCGCTCGGCAAATGTGGCGGCAAATTGTCAGACATTAATGACGCGATCCGCTGGGCGGCTGGAACCATTCCAGAGTTTAATGAGATCGGCGAAGAGGTTTGGAACGAGAACCCTGCGGATATTATCAATCTCTCTCTCGGCCTGTTCCGAACCTGTCCGCGCTCGATGCAAGATGCGATTAATGATGTGACAGCTCAAGGCGTCGTGGTCGTCGTCGCAGCCGGCAATCGCAGCGTGCCAACCGAGTTTTATGCGCCTGCCGGGTGCCAGAATGTCGTCACCGTTGCGGGGGGCGATGCGCGCGGATTCTTAGCGCCTTACTCAAATTATGGCTCAGATGTGGATGTCTTGGCGCCGGGCGGAGACATGTCGCGGGATGACAATGGCGACGGCAATCCCGACGGGGTTCTATCGACCAAAACAGCAGAGAATTGCTCGGACCCGCTCACCGGATCAACCGTCTCGACTTGCTATTATGCTTATGAACAAGGCACCAGCATGGCGACACCGCATGTCTCGGCCGCGTTGGCGCTGATCAAGTCCAAACGGCCGGACCTAGAGGCCACAGAGCTTGTCACCGCGCTCCTGTCCGGCATAAGCTCTATCCCAGAAAATCAATGCACAGGCCAATGTGCTTTGTATCCGGGTGCGATCCCAACGGATGATGATCCTGACATGTGCTATCGGTCATGCGGATT
>JBCBYJ010000307.1:0-2012 GCA_039815905.1 Pseudomonadota bacterium
CCCAAATAAACATGCGGCAGGCCCAGCTCAGAGGCGTGCAGGATATGATCTAAGATCATGAATGATCCCAAGCTTCGACGACGCAGGCTTGGGTCAAAAAACGTATACACCATCGAAAACCCATCGCGGACAACATCCGTCAAAGACACCGCCGCAAGCGGGGCATCCTCGTCAGGACCAATCCGGTATTCGAATAACAGGGTTTGGACAGGGCTATCATTCACCATCGCGCAAAACTCGCGATAGCCCATATCTGACATGCCCCCACCATCATGGCGGCTGCGCAGATAGGTTTTCAGCAGCTTAAAATATTCGCGATTGGCGCGCGCCTCGATCGGGCGGCGCACCAAGTCGGCATTGGTCTTTAAGATGCGTTTTTGATTCCGGCTCGGCTTGAATTGAGGCACATCTACGCGCACCGACCGACACGCATTACAGGTTGGGCAGGCCGGGCGATAAGCGACGCCTTGGCTGCGCCGGAAGCCAGCGCGGCTCAGCTGATCGTGCAGCGCGTCCGGGTTTTCTTGTGTGAGGTGGGTGAAGCCTTTGCGCTCGATCTGTCCCGGAACATACGGACAAGGGCTCGCGCCCGTGACGTAGAACCTTAATCCACCACGGATGCCTGGGAGTTGGAAGAGCGATTCGTCGAGCTTCATATCCATTATTTACGCATCTAAATATCAAACCGCCAAGGGGCTAAGATTGTAAAAGCGGCCCACATCAATATCACCAATGGGCCACCAAAGCGTAAAAAATCTCCGAATTTGTAGTGTCCGGGTCCCATAACCAGCATATTCGTCTGATATGCAATTGGTGTCGCGAAGGCACAGTTCGCGGCGTAAATCACGGCTAAGAGGAACGGGAAGGGATCGGTACCTGTTTGCTCGGCGGCTGAGATCGCAATTGGCGTGAACAAAACCGCTGTGGCCGCATTGCTTAAAATGTTGGTGAGAATCGCGACTGCCAAAAAGATAGCCGATAAAACGGCCAAAGTGCCATAAGGCGAGGCAAACCAGACCACGAGTTCGGCGATCATTGTCGCCGCCCCGGTAGTTTCGAGCGCCACCCCCATGGCGAGGGCCGCAGCGATCACCAGATAGATCCGCAAGTCCAAGGCCCGCGCCGCCTGGCGATGGTTCAAACATTGTAATAAAATCATCGCTGTCGCCGCGATGATCGAAGCCAGCGTGATTGATGCCAGTCCGGTCGCTGCAAAAATCACCATGCCGATGGTGATCAACCGCGCCACTTGCGCGCGTGCCGTCGTTGGGAATTCTGTTTGAGACCATTCCAAAAGGATGAGATCACGGCTGGTGCGTAAATTTCGAAACGCACTCACAGGACCACAAAGCAGCAAAGTGTCGCCCGCCTCTAACCGAATTTCGCCGAGCTTGGTGCGGATCATTCGGCTGCGTCGTTGAATGCCCAGTGTGACGGCGCGCGTGAGGCGGCGAAAGCCTAGCATTTCAACCGTCCGGCCCGCCATCCGAGAGCCGGGCGCGATCACGGCTTCGACGAGGCCGAGCTGCATTTCGCCAGAATCGTCGGTCTCGGCGACCCCCCCTTGCCAGATATCTTCGAGCATGGCGGGTTTGCCTGCGAGCAAATCGGTCAGGGCCTGACGTGTGGCGGCGACAATGACCAAATCGCCCGGGCTCAAGCGGACCTCATCATAAGGCGGCAACAGCGCCCGTTCCCCGCGCTGGATCATCCGGACCGTCATGTCTTTAAGGTCTGGGAACATGCCCGCAATGGCCTCTTTTCCATCCAGAAAATGGCCAGGTGTGACTTCAAATTGCGCGACAAATTGCTTGCCCGACTTCATCATCGTCTCGGTCAGTTCTTCGCGCTGGGGCAAGAGCACGCGCGACGCGATGAGCAGGTAGACCACACCGACGGCGGCCAGCATTAAGCCGAACACCGACTGATCAAAGAAACCGAGTGTCTCGGGGGTCAGCCGCTCATAGGCATCCGCCGCGAGTAAGTTGGTCGAGGTCCCGATCAGCGTCGTC
>JBCBYJ010000308.1:0-2005 GCA_039815905.1 Pseudomonadota bacterium
ATACCGATGTCCCGGACGCCTATAAATCCGTCATGGAGGCGCTCCAGCATGGCGGTCTCGCCAATAATGTCGGCGTTGACGTCAAGCTGATCAATAGCGAAGCCTTTGATGACGAGACTGCGCCGATCGACATTCTCGAAGGCGTGCATGGCATCATCCTGCCCGGCGGATTTGGCGAACGCGGCGCCCGCGGCAAGATGCGCGCCGCCCGCTTTGCCCGAGAACGCAAAGTCCCGTGCTTCGGCATCTGCTATGGCATGCAGCTCGCAGTCGTCGAAGCGGCCCGCAATCTGGCCGGCCTCACCGACGCCTCAACCACAGAGTTCGGCCCAACCGAGACGCCGCTGGTCGGCCTGATGTCAGAATGGACCAAGGGCAATGAACTCGTGACCCGCGACGCCACGACGGATCTCGGCGGCACGATGCGCCTCGGCGCCTATCCGGCCCGCCTCAAACCTGGCTCCCGCGTCGCGCAGATTTACGGCCAGGAAGACATTTCCGAGCGCCACCGCCACCGCTATGAAGTCAACACCGCCTATGTCGAGGCGCTGGAGCAGCATGGCGTCACCTTTTCGGGCATGTCCCCAGACGGCATTTTGCCGGAGATTATCGAGCTGGAAGACCATCCCTGGTTCATCGCGGTGCAATATCACCCGGAGCTAAAATCCCGTCCAATGGCGCCGCATCCGCTGTTTGCGAGCTTTATCGATGCGGCGATGACGCAGAGCCGACTGGTTTAAGCCGCACGTCCCCCCTTGCGCCCGCCTGAGCCATCCGGTATGTGCGCGGTTTGATTTTCCCGAGGTTTGACCTCGAAACCCGTTTTGGAGCACGCAAATGGCTGTCCCTAAGAGTAAGATTACCAAGTCTCGCCGCGGCATGCGCCGTTCGCATGATCGATTGCAAGGCAATACGTTCATCGAAGACCAAGACTCTGGCGAACTTCGCCGCCCGCATCATGTCGATCTAAAGACCGGCATGTATCGTGGCCGCCAAATCCTCGAGCCAACTGAAGACTAAGCTCGCAGGTCGATTTGGACCAGATTTAAGCCCTCGCCGACCGGCGGGGGCTTTTTGGTTTTGGGGGGAGTTGCATTGACGCGCCAAGCTTGGTGTGTAATAAAATTACAATGTCATTCAAGATCGCTGCACTTATTTGCCCATTGATGGTATTTTCTGGCACATGTCGCGCGCCGACCGAGAGCGAAGCCCTTGTCATTGTTGAGAACCCTGTTTTCGTAACTGATCCTCAACCCGCTCCTAATCTTGAAGCCCAACGCGCTATAATCGAGACCGAAATTTCATCCAGGGAGACTCTAGAAGAGGCTTGCTACGATCATCATGGGTGTAGATGGGAGCAAACACCGGTGCCAGCATACCCGTCAATCACCTCGCCTGTTGAAACAGATTGCGAAGTCTGGGTGACAATCGGGGAAGACGGTCGCGCCTACGATGTTTCCGTAGAGTGCGACGACCCAAGATTCAATCGTGTGACCGAGACCAGCCTGTCGATGCTTCAATATACCGTCCAAGATTCTTGCGGCAACACATGCTCGATGATTGGCCGCCGCATCGAGTATCCAATACTGTATCGTTTGGAGCCCTAGGCGCGCGGCGTGGCGCTTTTTGGTTTTGGGAGAAGTTTGGGCGTCATACCAGACATAAGCTAAAGGCCCGCTTTCGGCGTTGGAGGGGGCGTTACAGCGCCTCAAACTCTATGGGATTCCATCCCCACCGTTCAAAAGACCTTTATCGACTCTCGCATCGCCGCCTAATGTCCGACGCGTCCGCAGGCTTGCCGCGTTTGAACCGACGAGAATCACGGCATACTGTTGCTGAACCGGCCCTAGCGCCTGCATTAACTTGAACTTACGAGTTTAGCCATTATACTCATGTTCATGCAATGTTCTATATACTTGACCCATTCTAAAGGAGGCAAAGATGACGCTGAAGCTCGCTGAAAAATTTATGTTCGGTTTTGGCGCCGTTGCTTTGCTATCTGTCG
>JBCBYJ010000309.1:0-2004 GCA_039815905.1 Pseudomonadota bacterium
CTGCACGCGCGCGCGATCCTTGGCTTGCCGGTCGATACAAGTCTAACACGCCCCGGCGCGAGCGCCGTCATCTATGGCGGTGTAGAAGCCGAGGGCGTGGTCTTCGAACAAGTCGCAGACGCATTGGAGGCCCCGGGCACGCAATTGCGTTTATTTGGTAAGCCGATCGCTTATGAAAAACGCCGAATGGGTGTCGCCATCGCCCATGCCGATACAATTGAAGCGGCGCGCGTCAAAGCCACACACGCCGCCTCGAAGGTCAAAGTGGTTGCGCTTTAGTTTTCGACTGTAAACGTCAGCCCGGCTTTTTCGGTCAAGCGCTTGACGATATGTTCGCCCATCGCCGGAGCTGGGGTCCAGATCCCGCCTGGGGTTCCGGTATCATCTTTGACCAAGCAGATCGCACTCTCAGCAATCATTTTTGAGGTTGAACCGTAACCCGGGTCTTTGTCACCTGTGACCCCTGCGATGATAACCTGTCCGTCTGACGATGTGCCGTAAAACATGACATCATAGAAGCCAGCTTCGCGTTCTTCTTTGCTGGGGCCTTCGCCTGGTTTAGGACCGTCATCGCCGCCCATCAAATCCATACTGGCAACCGCTTCTGCCGCGGCTTTGCCCTCGTCGCCGGGGCCCGTCAGCATCATTTCGTCATACACGAAGTCGTCACCATAAGCATGCGCCATGAGCGCATTAGAGCGGTGAACATTCTTGGTATTGATCGATGCCATAATAAATGGGGCCGACCAGCTGCCAATATCGCTGTCTTCGATTGGCGCCATGCCATGAGGCTGGTCTGGCCCGGTAAAGCCCATGGTCAGACTGAACGGATTTTGCAGAACCGCAAGAATGGATGGGTCTTTTCCGACCGATGCCATGGTCGCTTTAAAGCTGGCCGCCGTGCCGCCAGAGAATGTGCCCTGCATCTTGCGAACGCGCCCTTTGATCCGTGGGACAGGCGCACCAAAGCGCGCTTTGGCAGATTCTTGGGTGAACCAAACGCCAAGATCGAAGGGAATTGAGTCGAAACCGCAGGAGAAGACAATGCGAGCGCCGCTGGCTTGCGCGGCCCCTTCATACTTCTCGATCATTTGATGCATCCAAGCCGGCTCGCCACAAAGATCGACATAATCGGTTCCGGCATCCGCGCAGGCGGAAACCAATGCCTCGCCGTAAAGCTGGTACGGCCCAACGGTGGTACAGATACAGCCCGCCCGCTCAACCATTGATTTCAGGCTGGCCGGATCATTTGCGTCGGCGACCACGAACGGGGTATCGGCTGGCGCTCCAATCTCGTCGCGCACCGCAGCGAGCTTTTCGGCGCTGCGCCCCGCCATGGCCCATTTCAGATCGCCGCCAACGCCATAGGTCTTGGCAACATATTCAGCGACCAAGCGCCCCGTATAACCGGTTGATCCGTAGATGATGACGTCAAATTCGCGTCCAGTAGCCATAGCTTCCTCCTAAACTGTGTTTGACCTTAGTTGTACGACGCCAGATCTTTTTCAAACGCTCTCGCAGGGTCAAGCGGCTGCGCCACCCTCAATGAATTCGATATCGATGAAAGGGTGCGCCGATTAATTGTCCGAAGCTGACGGCGTTGCTTGTGACAGCTCTTGCGCGAACGCCTCCAAAACGCGGGCTTCTGACGTATCGCCAGAGAAGACGGACTGCGCAGTGGACAAGTCGAGTCGGGCTTGATCCAAATCGCCCATCACAAGGCGCGCGCGGATCAGGCGTTGCCAGCCTTCAATATCATTCGGGTTGTCCGCCAAGCGCGCCGCTAAGCCTTGCACCATGCCTTCAATCATTTGCGCTTGCGCTTCGGGCGACATGGATTGGATCGCCGCTGCGGCTTCTGGATCGAGCGCGGGTGCGACTGGCAGCGTGTTGACGAACTCTATCGCCGCATCGCGCTCGGCAATAATCGCAGGATCATTATCTGAGCGCTCAATCGCTTTCTCATAGGCCGCCAGCCCCTGCTCTGCTTGGTTTAGGCGAAAA
>JBCBYJ010000030.1:0-12292 GCA_039815905.1 Pseudomonadota bacterium
ACGGTGATGGCGTGGTGACCCAGAACAACAATCCCGAATGGGCCGCTTTCGGTGGCAGCGGCCAGCTCTGGCAGGCTGGATATACGTCGCAAGTGGAAGCGATCTCGCAGGAAGTCCGCGTTCTTTCGAACACGACCGAACCGTTCAATTGGATGCTCGGCGCGAGCTATCATCAAGATGATTTCAGTGAATTGCGAACAACCCGCATCGATGAGAACCTGTGGTGGAACTGGCTGAACTTTCCGGGCGGCGGGCAGCTGTCTTATGATCAAAAAACCGAAGCTTATTCGGTCTACGGACAGGTGGGCTTTGATGTCTCAGATCGGCTCGCGCTTGTCGTCGATGCGCGGCTGACGGATGAGACCAAAGACTATGTCGGCAATGCCGAAGTGTCCGATGGCGACTTAACCTGTTTGCTGTTCGAAATCGAACCGGCGGACTGCATCGCGTTGCAAAACCCTGAAACGGGCGGTATTTCGCTCCCGGTCCTCTCAACCGGCGATTTCCCGCCCTATACGAGCCAATATGACGAGCAAGTCTTGTCCTGGAAGGTCAGTCTTGATTACGCGCTTGAGCGCGGCGGGATCGCCTATTTAAGCGTCGGCGAAGGGTTCAAGTCTGGCGGTATTTTCGGCGGATTTCTGAACACGCCGGACGAATTAGAACCTTATAAGCCGGAAAAAAATCTGGCCTATGAAGTCGGCCTAAAAACGCGTTTCTTTGATGACACGGTCCAGTTTAATGGAGCCGTCTTTTTCTATGATTACAAAGACAGGCAAGACAATATGACCGCTTTTTCAGATGCAGGTGCTGCATTTTCCGGGCTCACCAATCTTGGGGATGTTGAAATGTTTGGCGCTGATTTCGATGTCCAGTGGCGACCAGCAGAGGGCTGGGACCTCGGGCTTGGCGTCGGGCTGCTCGAGACCGAAGTCACGGCCCTCAACACGCCGTCCGGTACAGATAATGTCGGCATCATCGGTTCATTCGACGAGTTCATCGACCCGGTTGGCAATGAGATCCAACAAGCCCCGAGCTATTCTTTAAATGCGCTCGCCCGTTACGATTTCGCGGTCCAGGGGGCGTGGCGCGGCGCGGCACAACTCAGCGGATCATATGTCGATGACTATAATTTCGACGTCTCGAATGTGCGTGAATATGCCGAGGACGGATACGGCAAGCTAGATGCAAGGCTCGAATTCTACAACGAAGATAACGGTTGGTCATTTGCGCTTTGGGGACGAAACCTAACCGATACCGTCCACCGCACATTCATTTGGGAAGATGGCCTCGATAATGTTTGGAACGAGTATAATGCCCCTATGACCGTTGGCGCGACGATCAGTTTCCGGCGCTGATCAGCGCATCAGGCAACTTGTAGAAAACATCGAAAAGCATTTCGACTTCTATCTAAGGCTTACGTGATCAAAATGGTGCCCGGGGGCGGAATTGAACCACCGACACGCGGATTTTCAATCCGCTGCTCTACCCCTGAGCTACCCGGGCAGGCCAAACAGGGAAGCGGTGTATTAGCTCTCCTGCTCTGCAATGTCCAATACCGAAATTGTTTTTTTGCAGATGCCTTTTTGACGCTAGCTATAGCGCGCATTCACTTTCATTTTTTCCGGGTCCGCGGCCGTCGCAACGGCCTCTACGCTGTCGGCCAAGTCACTGAGATATTCGTCAATGAAATCACTATGTTTGGGCGACAACATAAGGTGCAGGCTTGGCGGCTCTTTGGTTACCGATGTGAACCAGCCACGGCGGTAAATCTCGCCATAGATAGCAAAGGCATGATGGTCCGGATGCCGGAACGCGATCAGACCCAGCAGCGGATTGCCCAAGACTTCAAAGCCAAGCGCTTCAACCCCGGCCGCGACGCGCGCGCGGGTGGCGCAAACCTCACCTTGTAAACGCTTATACCCGTCAGTGCCGAGATGGTTCATCACCGCCCAGGCCGCTGAAATCGCGCCGCCAGGACGGGTGCCGGCCAAAGTCGGCGTTTTCATCGGGGCACCGGACCATTGGTTCATGTCGAAGGGCATATGCTGATAGAGCTCTTCGCTGCGGAACAAGACTGTCGATGCGCCCTTCGCCGCATAGCCATATTTGTGTAGATCCGCGCTCATCGAATGCACACCCGCCAATTCAAAATCAAAGGCCGGAACCGGCACCCCGTTCATGCGCGCGAAGGGTGCAAAATAGCCGCCTACACAGGCATCGACATGCAGCCACAGGCCTTTTTGGAGGGCGACCTCACTCAAGGCCTCAATTGGATCGATGATGCCATGCGGAAAGTTTGGCGCGGAGCCGACCATCATCACGGTGTCAGCATCGCTCGCAGCGCCCATTGCCGCGACATCTGCTTCATACGTACCGTCGGTTTTGACTGCGATGCGCCGCACTTCAATGTCCATCAAATGCGCGGCCTTATCAAAGGCGAGATGCGCTGATTGCGGCAGAATGATATTGGCCCGGTCTTTGGCGCGGCCATTTGCGCGGGCAAAATCGCGGGCGGTTTTGATCGCCATAGTGATGGAATCCGTGCCACCGGACGTCATCGCCCCTGTGCTGCCCTCAGGGCCATGCAAGAGCCCAAGCGCCATCGAGATCACGTCTTTTTCCATTTGCGCCAGCGATGGAAAAGCCAGAGGTCCAAGGCCATTCTCTGACATGTACGCGGTATAGGCTTGTTTCTGAATCGCGGCGATCTCTTCGCCGGCATTGAACACATAGACGGCTGTGCGACCGTCGCGCCATTTCGCATCGTCGGCGCCGCGCGCCATCATATCCGCTTCGATCTCTGACCAGTCCCGGCCAGATTCTGGCATCCGCATCTGTCATTTCTCCCTTCGCTTCGCAGAGACTGCGACAGGACGCTCTGAAAAGCGAGAGGGCGCGACAAATAATTGCCGCGCCCCGTCACGAATGCGAGTGTTACGTGTCCTAAAATCGGCTACGGTCTTCCAACACAGCGGTTACGATAGACGAATCGAGAGACTGTACAGCGCGCTCGATGGCTTCGGCTTCGCAGCTGCGCTTATCCATCCGTTCGCGAAGGGTCCACTCGCCACCTGGCAAAGAGCAGACTTTTTCAGCGGCTGTTTGAATTTTTTCGACCACGGCTTTCGCGTCGGCGACGTCTGTCAGGTCGTATCCGGCAAGGCTGATTTCTGCCTTTTGCTTGATCGTATCTTTGCCAGCGGCCATGGCGGGCAGAAATGACAAGGCAGCCGTTGCGACGGTGAAGCTGATGAGGGATTTGGAAAGGGTCATTATCAAGGCCTCCTGTTGAAGGTTTTTGTGTCTGTCTCTCTTCCCTGAGTGCCGTTATATACGTAACATTATTGATAATCAATATATTTTATTGAAAAACAATATGAACTTTTTGTTACTACAACTGTAACACGAATCCGCAGGATGTAGGCTTTCACTTCTGGCCGGAGCCCGCTAACCAGAGCGTATGGCCAAATCCCATTTCACTTGCCAAGCCTGCGGCGCGGTTCATTCAAAATGGTCCGGGCGCTGTGATGCGTGCGGCGAATGGAACACATTGGTTGAAGAGGCAAGTGCCGGTCCGCCGGGCGGCTTAAAGGAAGCCAAATCCGGCACAAAGCGCACCAGCAAAGCCAAGTTTTCAGCGCTGAATGGAGACGATGCGCCACCAGAGCGGATCGTGCTCGGCGTGGAAGAGCTCGACCGCGTTTTTGGCGGTGGCATTGTCCCATCAAGCGCAACGTTGATTGGCGGCGATCCAGGCATTGGCAAATCGACTTTATTGTTACAAGTCGCCGCCCGCTTGGCCCGCAACGGGTTGAGCACAGTCTATGTCTCAGGCGAGGAAGCAACCGCACAAATCCAAGATCGAGCGCGGCGCTTGAAAGTGGCCGACAGCCCGGTCCAGCTCGCGACCGAAACCGATCTTCGAAAAGTCCTCGCCGCCTTAAAAGCCGCGAAACCCAATTTCGTCGTGATCGACTCCATTCAGACCATGTGGTCCGACAGTTTGGAGGCGGCCCCCGGCAGCGTCAGCCAAGTGCGCGCCTGCGGTCAAGAGCTGACCCGCTGGGCCAAGACCTCCGGCGCAGCGCTCATCCTGGTCGGACATGTCACCAAAGAGGGGCAAATCGCTGGCCCACGCGTGGTCGAGCATATGGTCGACACGGTGTTTTATTTTGAAGGCGAGCGCGGTCACCAGTTTCGAATTTTGCGCGCGGTGAAAAACCGGTTCGGGCCAACCGATGAGATTGGTATTTTTGAAATGCACCAATATGGGCTCGCCCCCGCGCGCGAACCGTCGGCGCTTTTCCTCTCGACGGAGTCGGATGAGACGGGCGGCGCAGCGGTGTTCGCGGCGATGGAAGGCTCACGTCCTGTGCTTGCCGAAGTGCAGGCCTTGGTCGCGCCGAGTGCGTATGGCACGCCGCGCCGGTCGATCGTTGGCTGGGACAGTTCTCGACTGGCCATGTTGTTGGCCGTGCTCGAAGCGCGCTGCGGGATCACGCTCGGCGGGAGGGATGTCTATCTCTCAGTCGCCGGCGGTTATCGGATCGCAGAGCCCGCTGGCGACCTTGCGGCGGCAGCGGCATTGTTGACCTCTGCGGCGGCCAATGCCGGTCCGAGCAAAGCCATTTTTTTTGGCGAAGTCGCTTTGTCGGGCGCGATTCGGCCCGTGTCGAGAATGGAGCAAAGGTTGAAAGAAGCGGCACGTCTCGGCTTTGAACGTGCATATGTGCCGGATGGCAGTCCAATAGCGATAGAAGGCTTGACGATTAGCCCGATCAAGCGCCTATCTGATTTAGTAGAGTTGATCGCACCGGAAGCTGCCTCATGATGGAAGCCCTTACAGCGTTTGATGCCGTGGCGATCGTGATTGTGATCGTCTCGACTTTAATGGCATTGGCGCGCGGCTTCATGCGTGAACTTGCAACGCTCGGCGCCTTCATTGCAGCCATCGCTGCGGCGTTTTTTGCGCGGCGTTATTTTGTCGAGCAGCTGGATGCGCTGCTGCCAGAAAACGCCCCGGCTTGGATGCCAGATGCGATCATTTTCGTGTTCGTCTTTTTGGTCGTGTATATCGCCGTCGCCTGGTTCGGCGCGAATCTGTCGCGTACCATTCAAGGCGTTGATGGAATCGGTTTGCTCGACCGAGTCGCAGGTGGACTGTTCGGCTTCGCGCGCGGCGGCGTTGTTTTGATCTTCTTTGTTTATTTGCTGAACCTCGCTATGGATCGAGATCAGATCCCGGAATTCGTAACGCAAGCAAGGACTTATCCAATCATTGCTGCCGGTGCGAACTATCTTGGCGACCGCGCACCTGAACTCGCGGAGCGGTCAGCGCAGACATCTGACCTTGACGCGGAGACATCCTCAGAATAATCCGCGCACGAACAGACCGCGAGGGTTAGTCGAATGATCTTTGACCATGATGACGACAAACCCCGAGAAGAATGTGGCGTCGTTGGCGTCTACGGTCATGATCAAGCCTCCTTCCTCATCGCACTCGGATTGCATGCGCTCCAGCATCGCGGACAAGAAGCCTGCGGTATAACGACATTTGACGGTTTGAAGTTTCACGGCGAGCGCCATATGGGCTTGGTCGGCGATAATTTCGGTGGCGACGTGTCGGCCCGCTTGCCTGGTAATAGCGGCATTGGTCACAATCGATACTCGACCCAGGGCAAGTCTGTCATCCGCAATATTCAGCCCATCTATGCCGATCTCGACTCTGGTGGATTTGCAATCGCGCATAATGGCAACCTCACCAATGCCAGAGCTTTGCGTAAAAAACTTGTTCGCAAAGGGTCGATCTTTCAATCGACCATGGACACAGAAGTCGTGCTGCATTTGCTGGCGCGATCGGATCAGGAAACCGTCGCCGATCGCTTTTTGGATGCGATCCGGCAGATCGAAGGTGGGTTCGCATTCGTGTGTATGACGAATAAGAAACTGATCGGCGCGCGCGACCCCTCTGGCCTCCGCCCGCTTGTTTTGGGTCAGATCGGCGAAGCGCATGTGCTGGCATCAGAGACCTGCGCGCTCGATCTGATGGGCGCAGAATTTGTGCGCGAGGTTGATCCTGGTGAAGTCATCATCATTACCGGTGATGGCATCCGTTCCTATAATCCGTTCCCCTCACAGCCAGTACGGCCCTGCTTGTTTGAATATGTCTATTTCGCTCGGCCGGATAGCGTTGTGCAAGGACGCTCTGTGTATGAAGTGCGCTGTAAGATGGGCCATCAATTGGCGGCGGAGCATCCGGCAGACATAGATGTCGTCGTTCCGGTGCCTGACTCCGGTGTGCCCGCCGCGATCGGATATTCAGAAGCGTCCGGTGTGCCCTTCCAACTCGGCATCATCCGGAGCCACTATGTTGGACGGACCTTTATTCAACCGACGCAATCAGGTCGTCAAAAAGCGGTGTCGCGCAAACACTCGCCAAACAAAGCCGTCTTAGAAGGCAAACGTGTTCTGCTGGTCGATGACTCCATCGTCCGCGGCAACACCTCGCGTAAGATTGTCCAAATGGTGCGTGAAGCCGGTGCCAAGGAAATCCATTTCCGCTCAGCCAGTCCGCCGATCACCCATCAGGACTTTTACGGCATCGACATGGCGGACCGCACCGAACTGCTGGCAGCGAATCATTCCCTCGAAGAAATGCGCACATATTTAGAAGTCGAAAGCCTCGGCTTCTTATCGGTGCCGGGCCTCTACCGCGCCGTCGGGGTCGATTATGATATCGAAACCCCGGCCTTTGCCGATCATTGTTTCACTGGCGATTACCCGACTCGGTTGATCGATCATGATCATAATGAAAGCAGCAAAGAGCGACAGCTTTCCTTGCTGGACTAGTTGTCGCTCCCGTTTTAGGCCCCGCGCATGACCAAACGTATCACGCTCGTGACCGGCGCTTCGCAAGGGATTGGCCGGGCGGCCTGTCTGGCGCTCGCGAAAGCGGGTCATCATGTCATTGGCCTTGCCCGCTCGAAGAACGCGCTAGAAAGCCTGGATGATGAGATCCGCGCAGCGGGCGGTTCGATGACGCTCATCCCATTTGACTTGAAAGATGCCGGCGCGTTCGAACCTTTGGGACTTGCACTGGCCGAGAAATTTGGCCGCCTGGATGGGCTCTTAGCCAATGCCGGACTGCTTGGCACAATCGGACCATTGCAAGCTGGGGGCGAGCGGCAATTCAATGATGTGATCGAGGTGAATCTCAGCGCTAATTGGCGGCTTATACGCGTCATGGATCCCTTGCTGCGGCGCTCCGATAGTCCGCGCGCCGTGTTTGTAACCTCTGGCGTTGTGCCGCGCCCGCGCGCGTTTTGGGGCCCCTACCAAGCCTCTAAAGCGGGGTTAGAGGCGATGGTTTATGCCTGGGCAGACGAGAATGAAAAAACCGCGTTGCGCGTCAACTTGTTTGATCCAGGCGCCACCCGAACAGACATGCGCGCCGACGCGATGCCGGGCGAAGACCCAATGACGCTTCCCGCGCCAGAACAGGTTGCCGCGCATTTGGTGCCGATGTTGGAAGCCTCAGAGGCCCGCAACAATGTTCGAATCTCTGCCCGGGACCTCGATTAGAACTGTCGGTTAAGGCGCGGTATCGCGCGCCATCACCCATCGCTGCGCGTCATCGGGTTTGTACGCCAAAATTCGATCCCGCCCGGCCCGCTTGGCTTGATAGAGCGCATTGTCCGCGTTGCGCATCAAATCATCGATCGAGCTATGATCGGATGGATAGGTCGACACACCCGCCGAGAACGTGACGCCGGGTAGAATTTCGCCTTGATAAACAATCTCAACGCGCTTGATCGCGGTTTGAAGCTTATGGGCGAGCTCCATCGCCGCTCCTTCATTCAGGTCCGGGCAGATGACTGCCAGCTCTTCGCCCCCAACCCGGCAGACAATGCCCGCCGCTCCAGCGGTTTCAACCAAGACCGACGTGACCCGGCGTAGGACGAGGTCTCCAGCATCATGCCCGTGATGATCGTTGAACCGCTTAAAGTGATCGATATCGATCGAGATCAACGCGAACCCGATTTCATTGCTATCGGCGCGGCCTTTTTCGCGCCGCAGCGTGTCCAAGAAATAGCGGCGGTTCCAGAGCCCCGTCAGCGGGTCTTTGATCGACCGGTCTTGCAACTCCTGGCGCAAACGGACATTGGCAATCGTTAGGCTGACCTGCTCGGCCAACATCAGCGCCAGATCCCAAGAGCGGGCATGGCCCGATTCTGGGCCAGACTCTTTATCTTCCTGCTCTTTGATCGAGTGGCACCATAACATGCCGATCGTCTCGCCATGCGCTAAGAGTGGCAGGCAGAATGAGGATTTGGTGTCGGGCGCGTAATGGCCGCACGGAAACTCGATCTCTTCAATGCCATAATGATAAGCCCGCCCTCGGCGCAGCGCCCAGCACTCGTCTGGCTCGATATAATGCGGCGATGGTGCCTCGCCCCAGGCGATCGCTAAATCGAGGACATCGCGGGAATTGGAATAGATGTACAAGCCGCCGCTGGTATCAGGCATCAATTTCGGGGCGCAGCGTTCAACCACATTATAGAGGTCTTCGAGCGAGCGCGCCGCATACAGCCATTCCGTCGTTTTTGAGAGCACGCGCCGTTCGGCCTGACGTGCACGTTCTGTCAATCGAGCTTGCTCACGTTCGGCTTCTAAGAGTTTGCGGTCGGTGACGTCTCGCGCCACGACTAAGAAATGCGTTAGGAGGTCTCGATCATTGAATATCGGCGTCACGACGATCTCTGCCCAATAACGGTCGCCGGATTTTCGATATTGTATCAACTCCCGGCGCAGCGCGCGGCCTTGCGAACCGGCCAGCGATAAGTCGCGCAGCGCGCTGCGATCCGTGTCGGGACCGGTGAGCATCTCACCAGGGGTTTTCCCGATACACTCGTGCGCGCTATATTCTGTGATTGTCTCATAGGACGCATTGACCCATTCGACTTTGGCTTCAGCGTCCAAGACGGCAATCGCATCCGTGCTATTCTCAGCGATCAGTTGCGCATAAAACTGCGATATCCCGCGCGCCGACGATACAGGATCGACGCTCACCGTCTGTGGACGTTTTTTAGCAACACTGGCCATAGCGTTTCCTCAAAAGCCAGGCCTAAGGAAAACTACTTAAAGTGGAGTTTACACCATCATGCTATTGAGTTGTGCGCGTTTAATGCTTGCGCCGCGCTTTGTCGGCATAGGGGTTCGCGCCTTGTTTGACGTGCAACCGGATCGGAACGCCGGGCAATTCGAACGCCTCGCGCAATCCGTTCACCAAATACCGTTTATACTGTTCGGGCATCTGATCCCCGCGCGAGGCAATCAGCACAAAGGTTGGCGGACGAGCTTTGATTTGCGCCATATAGCGCGGTTTGATCCGCTTGCCTTGGACACTTGGCGGCGGGTTGCGTTCGACCATATAGCGCAGCCAGCGATTAAGATCGCCGGTTTTCACACGCGCACACCAATCATCATAAGCTTTTGCAACGGCTGGCATGAGGCGCTCGACACGCTTGCCGGTCAAGCCAGACAGCGTCACCAAAGCGGCGCCTTTGGCTTGCGGCAAATGCTCTTTCAAGCGTCGCTCTAATTCTTTCATCGCCATGCCGTGATTTTTGATCGTATCCCATTTCGAGATGACAAAAACGACCGCTCGGCCTTCGCGCAGCGCCAGGTCGGCAATTTGCAGATCCTGTTTCTCAAACGAGTCCTCCGGCTCCATGACCAAAGCCACGACATCGGCATATTTCAGCGACCGCACCGTCTCGCCCGTCGACATCTTTTCCAACCGCTCTTGGACTTTCGACTTCCGGCGCAGTCCGGCCGTGTCGACCAAGCGCACTTCGCGGCCTTCCCACATCCAACGCAGCGTCACAGAGTCTCGCGTGATGCCCGCTTCGGGTCCGGTCAGCATTCGCTCTTCACCGACCAATTGATTGATCAGCGTCGACTTACCGGCATTTGGACGCCCAATGATGGCGAGGCGGATGGGGCGGGTTTTGATCTCGGCTTTCGCCGCTTCAATCTCATCGCCTTCCGCCTCATCATCAATGCCTGCCTTTTCGAGGGCGGCGCTCAGCTTGTTTTCGTTCAAGAACGGGTCATCCATGTCGAGCCCTTCAAGCTGATCGAGGATGCCGTGATTGAACGTGTCTTGGGCTTCAGATTCAGCCTCTTTGAGCGCGTCTTCAAAAGCCTCTTCCCCGAGTGCCTCGCGAATGGCGCCATAGAGATCCGACAGGCCTTCGCCATGCGCGCCAGACAGACCTACCGGCTCGCCAAGCCCAAGATTCCAAGCCTCCAATAGGCCATCATTTCCGGCCCGGCCTTCGGCTTTATTGGCGGCTAAAACGATCGGCATATCGGCGCGTCGCAGCAATTGCGCAAACCGCTCGTCCATCGCCGTCACACCAACCCGCGCGTCGATTAAGAACAGCGCTAATTCGGCTTCGCGAATGGCGATCTCGGTTTGCCCGCGCATCCGAGCCTCAAGCGAGCCATCATTGACGTCTTCAAACCCAGCCGTGTCGATCAGGATTAACGGCAAGTCGGCCAAGCGACCCTCGGCCTCTTTACGGTCGCGGGTCACACCCGGCTGATCATCAACCAAAGCCAGCTGCTTTCCAGCAAGCCGATTGAACAGCGTCGATTTGCCGACATTTGGTCGGCCAACAATAGCAATTTTGAGTGGCATGGCGCGCCTCAATACGTGTGGGTGCGCGCCTCAACCAGGCCTATCGAATGGCGATGAGACGCGCGTCATCGGTCAGGACGATCAATTTGTCCTGAACAGCAATCGGCTCGATATAGACAGGATCGCCAAGTTTCAAGCGGTTAGTCTCATCTCCGGTCTGCGGATCAAAAGCGAGCAACTGGCCTTGCGAGGAGGCGATCAAGATCTGATTATTAGCGATAACCGGCCCCGCATAGGTAATGCGACCGCGCTGCTTCTCAGTGTTTTTGAATTTTTCGAGCTCGCGCACCCAAACGACTTGTCCGGTTCCGGCTTTGATACAAGCCAGCTGCGCTTCAACGCCGACCACGAATAAATACTCGCCTGCCAAGGCTGGCGCCTGAGTGGTTCCGATCGGTTGCTGCCAAACTCGGTTGCCGGTCCGGCCATCAATCGCAGCCAAGACACCCGACTGGCTTGCCGCAAAGACCAGCCCGCCTCCAAGGATCGGCCGCGCGCCAATATCATTGATTGACGAGATTGGCGTGAATTGCCCAGCGCTCGCCAAGGCTTCACTCCACAATCGCCGCCCATTCGCGGCCAGATAGGCGATGACTTCGCCGGAAGAATAAGGCGCGACCACAATGTCTTCGACCGCAGCCGGGCTTGGCGAGCCGAGCACCCGTGCGGTTTCAGCAATCGCTTGGTCAGACCACAAAACGGCGCCCGATTCCAAATCTAGAGCGAGGACTTCATTATTGTTGGATGAAACGTAAATCCGGCCATCTTTGATCGTTGGCGATCCGGTCATCGGCGCCTCCGTGTCAGTGCGCCAGATCTGATCGCCGGTATTGGCATCCAGCGCAGCGACAAAGCCAAACGCGCTGGCCACAATCAGCCGATCGCCATCAAGGCCGATGCCCGAGCCGATGCCAGTGCCGTCGCGGCGCGATCCTGACTCAATTCGCTCGCTCCACAGACGGCGGCCATTGCTGGCATCTGTGGCGACAATGACTTGGCGCGAGTCGATGGTGAAAATCTTGTCGGCAGACGCGACTGGCGGCGTCGTCAACGCTGAGCTGCGGTCGGACCCGCGTCCAACATCTGCGCGCCAAGCCACATCAAGCTCGGCGGCAACGGCAATATGGCCCGTGGCTTTACTGGCGCGGCTGCCGGCTTGCGGCCACCCGTCATCAATCGCGCGTGGCTCGGGCAGCGTGATAATCTCGCTGACCAGAGCCGGATCGACTTGCAGCTCGTCATCGCCGAGGACCATGGTAATTCGGCCCTCTTTCTCGATCGCCTCTTCCTGGGCCCGGCGATCACGATTGAAATCAAGAAGGGAGCACGCCGTCAGGCCCAAACAGGAGACTGTGACCAATCCCAGTTTGATCAGCTTTTGGTGGCTCATTCTGGCAACTCCTCGGTCTCGCTTGGCGGGCTTGGCTGTTCCGCGTCTGTCTCTGGTGCTTGTGTATCTGGCGATTCGACGTCAGGTGCGCCCGGTCCGGGCAATTGGGCTTCAGCGGAGACTGGTTCCGGATCACCCTCGCTGAGCGGTGTTTCTGTCACAGCGCTCACCGGCGGCAACGCCTCAAGCGCTTG
>JBCBYJ010000310.1:0-2000 GCA_039815905.1 Pseudomonadota bacterium
CAAACACCGTGCGTCGATACAAAGTCAGCATATAAACTGCGGAGAAGATGACGCCGAGCGCTGCGCCGGCAGCTGCCCAAGTATTGGCTTCGTTACGCTTGGAATCTTCTCGTTTACGGAGATCGGCGTTCAAGGCGCGATCTTCCAAATGCTCAGCCATGGCCTGATTTCTGGCGCGCTGTTCTTGATTGTCGGCGTTGTCTATGACCGCATGCATACGCGCGACATCGCCGCTTATGGCGGTCTGGTGCACCGGATGCCGGTCTATGCGACGCTGTTTATGCTGTTCACCATGGCGAATGTCGGCTTGCCCGGCACCAGTGGTTTTGTCGGTGAGATCTTGACGATGGTCGGTGCTTTCCAAGCCAATACATGGGCGGCGGCAGGCGCGGCGCTCGGCGTGATTTTCTCTGCCGTCTATATGCTGACGCTCTACCGGCGCACAGTGTTTGGCGAGATTACCAATCCAGAGCTCGAAGACATTCAAGACGTCAATTTGAAAGAGCTGGTCTGCCTCATTCCGCTGGCGATTGGCACGATCCTACTGGGCATCCTGCCAAACCTGATTTTCGATATTACGCGTGAGTCCTCGATCCACGCGCTGGCCCAATTGGCTGGAGGATAAGCGACATGTTTGACCTTGAAGCCATATTGACCGCCATCGCGCCAGAGCTGCTGCTCGCCGCAGCGGGCCTGTTTGGGGTTACGATTGGCGCGTTTATGGGCGACCGATTTAACAGCCTGTCCTTCAAATTCGGGGCGCTGACCCTGTTCGCGGCGGCGTTTTTAAGTGGCTATTATTGGGAAGGCGGGCGCGCGTTTGACGGTCTGGTCGAGACCAGCAGCTTTGCCAATTTCGCCAAAATTGTCAGTTTCGTATCCGGCGGGATTGCCTTGCTGATGGCCGAGGGCTTCCTGCGCCGCCATGAGACAATGCGCTATGAATATTCGCTGCTCGTCATCTTTGCCGCGCTGGGTATGGGGATCATTCTCTCCTCAACCGATTTCATGACGCTCTATTTGGGCATCGAGACGCTCAGCCTGTCCTCTTATGTGCTGGCCGCCTTTCACAGAGACAGTCCGCGCTCAGCCGAGGCAGGCTTGAAATATTTCGTCCTCGGCGCGCTCGCCTCCGGCATCCTGCTATATGGGATTTCGCTGGTTTATGGCTTCTCCGGCAGCACCAGCTATGAAGTGGTGGCGCAAGCCGAGACCAGTATGGGGCTCTTGTTCGGCATGGTGCTGATGATTACCGGCCTGGCCTTTAAAGTCTCTGCCGCGCCAATGCATGTCTGGACGCCGGACGTCTATGAAGGCTCGCCGAGTCCGGTTGTCGCGTTCTTCGCCACCGCACCGAAAATGGCGAGCATGGTGGTGTTCGCGATGATTATGTACACCGCCTTCCCGCAGGCGCTGGCCTTTGATAATTGGCAGTTGATTGTCGGGATCATCGCCGCCGCCTCGATGATTATCGGCGCGCTCGGCGCTTTGCCGCAGACCAATCTGAAACGGCTGCTTGGCTACTCCTCGATTGCCAATATGGGCTATGCCTTGGTCGCCGTGGCCGCTGGCGCGCAGTATGGCGCTGGCTCGCTTCTGATCTTTATGACCGCCTATGTGATCGCCTCGCTCGGCCTGTTTGGCGGCGTGCTCTCAATGCGCCGTGAAGGCGGTATGGTCGAAGATACGCGTGAGCTGGCCGGTCTGATCCGGCGTCAGCCAGGCCTCGCGACCGCCCTGACTTTGCTTCTGGTCTCGGTCTCAGGCTTCCCGCTGGCCTTCGGGTTTTTGGGCAAGCTCGCGATTCTTGAGGCGGGCTGGGATGCGGGCCTCATGCCGCTCATTATCATCCTGGTGCTGAGCTCAGTTGTGGCCATGTATTACTATCTGCGCATCGTCAAAATCATGTGGTTTGACGAGCAGGCCGAGGCGTTTGAGCCGGTTGATGGCTGGGTCACTACCACGGTCTATCTGGCCGCGATTGTCTCGATTGCGCTGCT
>JBCBYJ010000311.1:0-1956 GCA_039815905.1 Pseudomonadota bacterium
GCACATAGATCGGTCGGTCATAACCGGTTTCCCGAATCAGCGAGAGCACGCGCTGCGCTTTTCCCAGCGAGTAAACGCCGACCAGATGCGTGCGGTCTTTAAAGAGATCGACACTCGTCAAGAGTTTCGCAATTTCACCGCGATCATCGGGGTGGCGGAAGACCGGTAGTCCAAACGTTGCTTCGCTGATTCGGGAAACCGGTTATGACCGACCGATCTATGTGCATGGCGCCATGGAAAAGCTCTGTCAGCTCTATGAAGACCATGGTGTACGTTTAGGGGAGCTGCGGCCTGCGACGCTGGAAAAAGGCGCGCGTGGAGAGAATGAGATGTTTCGCGGGGAAATCGTGCTTGGTCCGCCCGCGAGCTTTAATGATAAATGGGGGCGGCGCTTCCCGGATCCGGTCACTTGCTTTGCATCAGGCTGGATGAGTGTCCGCCAGCGGGCCAAGCAGCGCGGCGTTGAGCTTCCGATCATTCTCTCTGATCATGCTGATTGGGATGAACTGACCCAAACTGTGCTCGATGTTGATCCAGAAGAGCTCTGGATCACGCATGGCCGCGAGGACGCGTTGGTGCGATGGGCCGAACTTGAAGGCCGCAAAGCCCGTCCGCTTCGCCTCGTGGGTTATAATGAAGAAGGGGAGTGAGCTGGTATCTGTGATTCGCGTAGCCGAATGCACCAGATGATCTGAATTTTCGAAATCGATTATTCGGCCGCCAGGAGTTCCTGGGTTGCTGGCGCTTCATCGAGCGTTGACGCAATCACTTCGCCAATGGTGCATCGGCATTTTCCGCAGTTAAACTCACAGCCGTGATGCGCCTGCACGTCTTCTGGGCTGCGCGCGCCAGCGTCTATCGCTTCGCGAACCCCTGATTCATTGATACGGCGGCAGATGCAAATGATCATGCGAACCATTTGCAATGACTGAGAATGATTGTCAAGAACGGTTCTCAACAAAAAACTTAAGTCGGGCCCGCAAGAATCGGGTGGCGCAGCCGGGTCCAGCTCGGCAAAGTGTCTGCATGACGACCGTATTTATGCCACTCGATGAACGTTGCGCCGCTTATGAACGAATGGCGCAAGCTTTGGAACACTTAGGGGAGACCTGGCGTGACTGGCCGGATTTGCGAACTTGCGCCGAAGCGATGGGTTTGTCGCCGAGCCATTTTCAGCGCGAGTTTACCCGCTGGGCCGGGATTAGCCCGAAACAGTATCAAGCCAGTCTCGCGCACGCCGAGGCTGGCGATCTCCTTCGCCAAGGGGCGAGCGTTTTAGATACGACGTTTGAAACCGGTCTATCCTCACCATCGCGCCTACATGATTTGTTTATCGCGCATGAAGCGCTCTCTCCCGGTGAAGCAAAAGCCAAAGGCGCTGGCGCCCGCCTGAAGATCGGGAAAGCCAAGACACCCTTTGGCGCCGGCATTTTCCTCATCTCACCACGCGGACTCAGTGGTTTGGGATTTGCAGATCATGGCGCTAAAGCCAAAACGGGTTTTGTCCATCCAGGCTATGATGAAGATCAGGTCTTCACGGATATGGCGGCGCGCTATCCAAACGCGGATTTTGACCGTGACGATGTCGAGGCAGACCTTTGGGCCAAGCGCGTTTTCGGCGATGGCGGCGAGGTTCCGCTGGCGATGTATGGCACGCCGTTTCGAAGGCAAGTCTGGCGGGCATTACTCGAGATTCCTGCCGGAGAGACTTGGACCTATGGGCAGGTTGCAAACGCCGCGGGCAACGCGAAAGCGGCCCGTGCAGCGGGCACAGCGATCGGCGCAAACACGATTGCTTGGCTCATTCCGTGTCATCGCGCGCTTGCATCTGACGGTAGGTTACATAATTACCATTGGGGTACAGCGCGCAAGCGTGCCATGCTAACCTATGAAAAGGTGCACACGACCGGCTAGGATTGGATCTGTGTTCACCAGAGGGAGTGAACCTGATGTTCG
>JBCBYJ010000312.1:0-1954 GCA_039815905.1 Pseudomonadota bacterium
GCCCCGACCTTGGCGGCCGAGCTCAAACGGCGATTTCCAGATGTGGAGGTGGCCTGCGAGCCCGTCCAAGACAGCGATTTTTTCGAACGCACTTATCCGGCCGCCCTCGCCATCGGTCTGATGTTTCTGTTCGCCGAGGCGGCGCAAAAAACACTGATCGCGCGCGTCGCACAAGCGCTAAAGCCGGGCGGACGATTCTTGTTTTCGGCGCCGATCGAAATTGGCGACTGGGACGATGTTTTGACCGGTCGGCGCTCTCTGTCGCTCGGGCGTCACGCCTATCGCAATGCTCTGGCCGCGGCCGGCTTTGAGCAGGTTGAGAGCCGCCAGGATGAAGGTGGCTCGCATTATTATGACGCGATCAAAGCTGCGACTTAAGCGGGGGGCCAGACTTGTTCGCCATCCTCTTTAAACACGGGGCCCGCCGGTTCGCGTTCCAAGAGGCTCAAAACCGTTTCGCTGGGGCGGCAGAGTTTGATGCCTTTTGGCGTCGCGACGAAGGGGCGGTTGACCAAAACCGGATGCTCCAACATGGCGGCCAAGAGCGTCTCTTCTGTCACCCCGTCGGCAAGCAGTCCCAGCGCTTCGGCCGGCGACTTGGTTTCGCGCAGCGCCGCGCGCGCGCTTAAGCCCGCCGCCGCAAACAAAGCCATCAATTGCGGGCGCGTCCAGCCGGTCTCTAAATATTCAATCACCACCGGGTCGTATCCGGCCGCTTTGGTGATCGCGATGACATTGCGCGAGGTCCCGCAGGCCGGATTGTGATGAATGATGACCGGAAACTCAGACATGGTCTTTTCTCTTTCAGTCATTTGTGCGCGGGTCTTCTGGGCTGGATTTTGGGAATAAAAACACCGCGCACCCCGTCGCGAGACTCGCGCCCAGACATTGCGCGATGATAAAGCCCGGCAAATCGGCGGGGCGCACCCCGGCAAACGTATCCGACAGAGCGCGTGCAATAGAAATGGCCGGGTTGGCGAAACTGGTCGATGCGGTCCACCAATAACCGGCCGTGATGACTAAAGCGACGGCGGCAGGGACCGCGTTCGGAGCATGTTTGATGGCGCCAAAGATCGCAAAGACGAGCGCAAAGGTCGCGACGCCTTCGGCGAGCATTTTTGCAAGCCCCGAGCGATCGGTCTCTGAAACCTGTATCAGCGGCAATTCAAACATTGCATGTGCGAGCCAAGCGCCCAGCACGCAGCCCATCACTTGGATGACGCCATAGATCACCGCCAAGGGCACAGAGATCTCGCCGCGCAAGAAGAATGCGAGCGTCACAGCAGGATTAAAATGCGCGCCTGAGACTGGACCGAGCGTCGCCACTAAGACCCATAAGATCGCCCCCGTCGCGGCGGTGTTGCCGAGCAGGGCGACGGCAATATTACCGCCGCTAAGTTGCTGCGCCAAAATACCAGAGCCGATCACGACTCCCGCTAAAAAAAGCGAGCCAATAAGCTCAGCGACTAATTTTCGGGCCTGATGCAACGGAATAGTGCCCCCACGCTCAAACAAATTGTCAGTGCCCACGCTTTTGGCGTAGACAGCGCCATGGCTCAAGTCAGAAATTTGCGAACCTTATTGCAATCGCTATGTTCCGAAACGGAAGGCGAATCCGTCTCGGTTGGCGACTTGCTAAATGCGGTTGGGCGGCGATCCTATGGGCCGGTCCTGCTCTTGCTGGGTTTTATCTCGATCAGCCCGCTCACCATCATTCCGGGCACCAGCGTTTTGATGGCGCTTGTGACGCTGATTTTTGCCATTCAAATGGTTGTCGGGCGGCGCTATCCATGGATCCCTCAAAAGGCGTTGGCGTTTGAATTTCAGCGCAAATATTTGGTGCAAGGTGTCGCCATGGCTGACAAATACGTGGTGCAAGTCGATCGCTTCTTGAAGCCGCGCCTGACTTTTTTGACCAATGCGCCCTTTGTTCAATTGGTGGCTTTGGCCTGTG
>JBCBYJ010000313.1:0-1857 GCA_039815905.1 Pseudomonadota bacterium
TTCGATCTGTCCAAGCGTCGTTCTGATGATATCGCTCAAAGGACGTGATCGACGTGGCGACAGGTCCGGCGCGACCCGATGGACGTAGGCGCATATCGGTTTCGTACAGGGTGCCTTCCCCCGTCTCCGCAGAGAGCGCCGCGATCAGGCGCTGCGTGAACCGAGTGAACCAGACTTGCGCGTCGGATTGATCGTTCGAGTCATAGATCACTAACAGATCAAGGTCAGAACTTGCGGTCATTTCGCCGCCACCAAGTCTGCCCAAACCGACCACGCACCAAACCCCAGGGGCCGGACCATAGCGCCGAACCGTTTCGAGCGCGGCCAGTTGGCTCATCCGCTCGACACAAGTGTCGGCGAGATCGGTCCAAGCTGCAGCGGCATCTTTGGCGCTGAGCTTACCGTGCAAAAGATTATGTCCGACTAGAAACGCTTGCTCACCGTGCCAACGGCGCATCCGATCCATCCCGGTCTCGAACTCTATAGCGTCATCCATCTGCGGTGGGGATTTGCGATCTGATACCGATAGCAGCGCCTCTAAAAGACCGGGACGGCGCGCCAAAACATCTGCGATGCGCGGTGCTAGCGCCAAAGTGGTGACCAGATCGTCCATCAATTCGGGCTCGGCCACCAGCATAGACAGCACTTGCACCCCGGATCGTAACCCTTCGAAAAAGCGGCTAAAGCGCCGAAACGCTTCATCGGCTTCGCCGGTATGCCCCATCGCGGCCAATAGATCGGGTAAGAGCGCGGTTAAAAGCTCTCGACCGCGCGTCGTGCGCGTCGCCGGGGTACGTCCGCGATGCCATTGGCGCACCGAGTTTATGACTTGCTTGGGCGCCTTGAAGCCCAGTTTGGTCAAGTTTTCGATTGTTCCGGGGTCGTCATCAACGCCAGTGAAGACCAAATTACCGTCGCCTGCACTTTCGCGCTTGCGTGTCTCGTCGGCGAACAATTTGCCATAATGCTCGTGCACGCATTTGCGGGTTTCGAACACAGCTTTGTCAAAAGCCTCGAGCTCGGAATATCCGCAAAGGGCCGCCACCGCAGCGCGTTTGGTTTCAAAGGATGGCAGCGTGTGGGTTTGCGCATCATCGAGCATTTGAATGCGATGCTCGACCATGCGCAGCGCGCGATATGCCGCGCTCAAGTCTGCCGCAGTGGCGCGCGACACGCTGCCAAGCTCAACCAAAGCGGATAAGCCTTCGAGCGTGCCGCGCACCCGCAAAGACGGGTTTCGACCGCCGAGGATGATTTGCTGCGTTTGCACGTAAAACTCAATCTCTCGAATCCCGCCGGGACCGAGTTTGACATCAGGTGTGACGTCACGCTCCGCGCGTTCGCCCGCTTTGGAATTAATCATGCTTTTAACCGCATAGACGTCAGCAATGGCCCAATAATCGAGATGCCGCCGCCAAATGAAAGGCTCAAGCGCTGTCAAAAACTGGTCGCTCGCGCCCGCATCCCCAGCGGCGCATCTTGCTTTGATCCAGACCATCCGCTCCCAATTTTGACCCACGCTTTCATAATAGAGCGCAGCGCGGCGCGTCGATACAGCGAGGGGGGTTGAGCTTGGGTCAGGGCGAAGCCGCAAATCGGTTCGAAACACATAGCCATCCCGCGTTCGATCATTCAGCAACCGAATGGCGCGGCTGATCACCCGCACGGCCGCATCGCCAGGCTCTCGGTCACCGCCTCGAAAACGCTGTGGATCAAAAAAAACGGCAAAATCAATGTCGCTGGAATAATTGAGTTCAAACGCTCCCATCTTTCCGAGCGCAATGGCGAACAATCCGCTTTGGTTGAGCTTGGCAGCGTGTCGCGCGCCACTGCGGCAGACTTGAGCGCGGCATATCG
>JBCBYJ010000314.1:0-1951 GCA_039815905.1 Pseudomonadota bacterium
CTATGTCTGCTGCCCGCCTGAGCCTTCCGCCCGCCAAATTGAGTCCAGCCTGGCTGGCTTGGATCAAAGACAATTTCGCGCGCGGTAGCAATCCGACCGAACTCTATACGATTATGCGGAACAAAGGCTTTGGGCTGGGCCAAATCAAAGCGGGGCTCGCTAAGGCCTATCCCGACATCTCGCTTGATCCGCTTGGGCGCGATGGCTCCGCGCGGTTCGCTGATTATTCGGCCCTCGCCGCCTGCGCGCTGACCCGGACCGAGCATCCAGACCTGCGCCGCGTGCCGACGCAAAAGGCGCAGCTTTATGTTTGGAAAAATTTTCTCAGCGCTGAGGCCTGCGCCGAGTTGCGGCGACTGACCGATTTACGCCTGCAGGACAGCACAATTTCCGGCGAAGGCGACCCGAAATATGCGCGCTTTCGCACCTCGCGCACCTGCATGATCGAGGAGATGGGCAGCCCGCTGGTCGATCAACTCGGCGACAAGATTTCCAAAGCGCTGGGCCTTTCGCAGGCCTGGTCTGAACCCAATCAGGCGCAGAAATATGAGATTGGCCAAGAATTCAAAGCGCATACAGACTATTACGAACCCGGCGCTGAAGAATATGATCAACATTGCAAGATCCTCGGCCAACGCACATGGACCTTTATGATCTATCTCAACACAGTCGAAGCCGGCGGCGCGACGCGATTTCGTAAACTGGAAAAACAGTTTCGGCCGATGCAAGGCCAAGCTGTGATCTGGAATTCCCTGACCCCAGAGGGTGACCCGAATCCCTGGACGCTGCATCATGGTCTGAAAGTGCGTGAGGGCGAAAAATATGTCATCACGAAATGGTTCCACGATAAAGGCGAGGGGCCAATGCTGCGCAGCGACCGCTGAGCGCGGGCCAGACCCTTAAAAAAACCCCTCGCATGGGGTTCGCGTCCCCCTGGTTTTTGTGTCAAATGAGCTTGGCCGCATAGACCCGGACCCCCAGAGAAACAGGAGAGCGCGATGTGTGATGAAACAACCGAACGCGAATTGGAGGCCTATTTAAAACGAAAGGCCCCAACCCGTCGTGGATTTGCCGTCGGCGCAACCGCCAGTGTCGCGGCCAGTGTCGCGGCGGCGAGCTTGGCCCTGTCAGGATGCGCCAGCGCCGCGCCGACCGGGATCAGCATTACAGAATCAGACGTCGCGATACCGACCCCAGATGGCACTGTGGATGGGCGCTTCTTTCACCCGGCAGACGGCGCCCATGCGGCGATTATCATTTGGCCGGACATTCATGGCGTACGCCCGGCTTTTTTCGACATGGCCCGCCGTCTCGCAGGCGCAGGCTATAGTGTGATCGCCGCCAATCCTTATTATCGCTCGCATCAAGGGCGGCTGTTTCAGGACGGCGAATCGTTCAGAGATCCCGGCGGGCGTGAGCGGGTCGGCCCGCATTATCAGAGGCTAACGCCCGCCACGGTGGTCACGGACACGGCGGCGATTGTCGCCTGGCTGGATGGACAAGCAGCGGTCGATACCAGTCGCGGGATTGGCGCAGTTGGCTTCTGCATGACCGGCTCTTGGACCTTGCGCGCCGCCGCCGCTGTCCCAGGCCGCGTCAACGCGCCGTGTTCGTTTCATGGTGGCGGCTTGGTGACGGAGGCCGAAGACAGCCCGCATCGCCTGGCCGATCAGATGCAAGGCGGGGTGCTGATCGCCATCGCTGAGAATGATCATGAGCGCGACCCCGATGCAAAAGACGCGCTCATCGCCGCGTTTGAAGCCGCCGAGGTCCCGGCCGAGATCGAAGTCTATGCCGACGCTATGCATGGCTGGGTGCCACCGGATTCGCGGGCCCATAATCCAGAACAATCCGAGCGCGCTTGGGGCAGAATGCTGGCCCTGTTTGAGCGGGAATTGGCCGTTTAGGGGGGATTGGTGGTTTGGGGTGGGCCAACTTCAATTCTGCATAA
>JBCBYJ010000315.1:0-1948 GCA_039815905.1 Pseudomonadota bacterium
CGATCTCAGTCATGAGTTTTTGATCCTCGCTGAAAGCGGCGAGAGCGAAGTTTTTTGCGACAAGTCTGTCCTCGACGTACCGGCCCCTGGGGCTGACTTTGACTTTCAGGATCTCGCCGCCTTGGACGCAGAGATGACCAAGCGCACGCAATTCTATGCAGCGACGGATGAAAAGCATGACGCCGCCGCCTTTGCCGCTTTGCCAGCCGAGCGCCAGATCACCGCGCGCGGTATTGAAGTCGGGCATATTTTCTATTTCGGTACCAAGTATTCTGAGCCGATGAATGCCGCTGTTCAGACCGCTGAGGGGGATCTTGCGACCATTCATGGCGGCTCTTATGGGATTGGCGTGTCGCGCTGTGTCGCCGCGATTATTGAAGCCAGCCATGATGAGAATGGCATCATTTGGCCGGACGAAGTCGCACCGTTTGGCGCCGGGATCGTCTCTATGAAGCCCGACGATGCCGACGTCGCCGCAGTCGCCGATGAGGCTTATGCCAAGCTGCTCGCAGCGGGCAAAGACCCACTTTACGACGACTCGTCTGACCGCGCGGGGCCAAAATTTGCGCGCATGGAATTGATCGGTCTGCCTTGGCAGCTCACCGTCGGTCCACGCGGCGTCAAAAGCGGCACGGTCGAGCTTAAACGCCGCGCCACGGGCGAAAAAGAAGAGCTCTCGCTTGACGCCGCGATGCATAAAATCACGAGCCTTTGATGCGGGGTCTGCAATCGCACCTTTTTTTCTGCATAATCTGCGCCTAACGAGGTCGGGATGAGCCGTGCAACCCCCTTCGGACACGTTGAGCGCACTGTCGCCTGGCGCTATTTAAGGGCGACCCGCGCCAATGGCGGCGTCTCTGTCGTTTCAATCGTCTCTTTCATCGGCATTCTGCTCGCCGTTATGGCGCTGATCGTCATCATGTCGGTCATGAGCGGCTTTCGCGCGACTTTGTTGGACGCCATGCTGGGCGGGCAGGGCCATGTCTTTGTCTACACCCAGGATGAACCCGCGGGCGAGATCGATGCACTGATCCCCAGGCTCGAAGCTTTGCCGCAAGTCGATCAGGCCATGCCAATCATTGAACAACAGGTCCTCGCGACCACGGACCGACGTCAAAACGGGGCGATTGTTCGCGGTGTTCGCACCGCTGATCTCGACAATTTGCCATTCTTAGAGGGCGGGTCATTCGCCGCGCAGGCCATCGGCTTTGGCGACGGCAAGAATGGCGGCGACACAATTATGGTCGGGCGCTTTTTGGCCTCAGATTTGGGTCTGTTTCCCGGCGATAAACTGACTCTGATTGCCCCGGATGGCATTCAAGGCCCGTTTGGCGTCACACCGCGCAAAAAGACTTATACGGTCGGACAATTCTTCCAAACCGGCAGTGTTGAGCTTGACCAGCTTTATATCCTGATGCCGATTGAGCAGGCGCAGCTCTTCTTCGGGCGCAAAGGCGTTTATGACAAGATCGATTTGCGCCTGCCTGAGCCGATGAATACCGAGCCCGCTGAAGCCGCGATCCAAGAGGCGATCGAGTATCGCTTGCCGACGCAAAGCTGGAAGGTTCAGCGCGAAGCCTATTTTAGCGCGCTCAATACAGAGCGTTCAATGATGATGATCATCATGTTGATCCTAATTGTCATCACCTCACTCAATATCATTACTGGCGTCGTCATGCTGGTTAAAAACAAGACCAGCGATATCGCCATTCTGCGCACAATCGGCACCACGCGCGGTTCGATCATGCGGATTTTTCTAATGATTGGGGCCTTGTTAGGTCTGACCGGCGCGCTGATTGGTGGGGTGCTGGGCGTCATCCTGGTGCTCAATATCAATGTTGTGGTCGAGGGCATTGGCTTCGTTCTGCAGCGTGAGCTCTTCCCGCCGACGGTTTATGGCTTGGATGGTCTGCCGGCGGTGTTGGACTGGGGCGAGGTGGTCTTCGTC
>JBCBYJ010000316.1:0-1947 GCA_039815905.1 Pseudomonadota bacterium
ACATGCGTTAATGTCACCCTTTTGTCATATCGCTACGCTTGTCGCATAACTCAAAGTCACAAACTTACCGTTAAACGATAAGGTTATTCGCTCAAAAAGCAAGAACGGAGCCACATTGAATGTCTCGAAAACTACAGCCCGGTAAGTTGATCGCCGCGACGCACAACAAGGGCAAAGTGGTTGAACTGAAAGATCTTTTTGTGCCCCTGGGCTTTGAAGTCCTGTCTGGGATCGACTTGGCTCTACCAGAACCGGACGAAACCGAGTTCACATTTGAAGGAAATGCTTTGATCAAAGCGCGCGCCGCGGCGCAGGCGACGGGCGCCCCGGCGCTTTCGGACGATAGCGGACTTGAAGTCACAGCCCTCGGCGGCATGCCAGGTGTGCACACGGCCATCTGGGCCGGCGAGCCAAGAGACTTCTACAAAGCCATGGAAAAAGTTGAGCGCGAACTGATCGCGATTGAAGCGACAGACCGGACAGCAAACTTCGTCAGCTGCCTCGCCGTCGCCTGGCCGGATGGGCATGAAGCCACGTTTCGCGGCGAGGTGCATGGCACGTTGACCTGGCCGCCACGCGGCGAGATGGGATTTGGCTATGATCCTGTGTTTGTGCCGATCGGGTTTGAAATGACCTTTGCTGAGCTGGCCCCCGCGCAAAAGCACGCCATGAGCCACCGCGCGGCGGCGTTCGAAAAACTCAAAGCTGCGCTGCTCTAATGGCCGCCATTGGGCCGCGTTTCGGGTTCGGGTTGTACGTTCATTGGCCCTATTGCGCGCGCATTTGCCCCTATTGCGACTTTAACGTCTACGCCGCCAAAGACCGGGAGAGCGCCCCGTTGCTCGACGCAATGGTCAAAGACTTGGCGGCGCACAGAACGTGGCTAACCGATCATCCGTCGCTGGACTCGATTTTCTTCGGCGGTGGCACGCCGTCTTTGCTGAATCCGTTGGATCTGTCTCGGCTTGTGCAGGCCGCACAGAAAACCTTCGGCTTGACCGAAACGGCTGAGATCACGCTCGAAGCCAACCCCAATGACATAAACCCATCCCAGCTTGATGGCTGGAAAGCCGCGGGCATCAACCGGCTCTCTATCGGCGTTCAATCCCTGAATGATGGGGCACTCTCCTTCCTTGGCCGTGATCATGACAGCGCTCGCGCCCGCGCCGCCATCGCTCAAGTCCGCCCCGTTTTCGATGATTTTTCGATCGACTTGATCTATGCCCGCCCGGGTCAGACGAACGCCGATTGGCAACAAGAGTTGACGGAAGCGCTCGACCTCGGCGCGCCGCATTTGTCACTCTATGAGCTGACCATTGAAGACCGCACGGCCTTTGGCAAACGGGCGGCGCGCGGCGAACTGATGCCCCTGCCGGATGATGACCAAGCTGATCTTTATGAAGTGACCCAGCGCCTGTGCGACGCGCGCGGCCTCGCCGCCTATGAGGTCTCTAATCATGCCAAAGCGTCAGACTATGAGTCGCGCCACAATCATATTTATTGGGCGAGTGGCGATTGGATTGGCATTGGCCCAGGCGCGCATGGTCGCTTAACAGTAGACGGGCAACGCTATGCCACCGAAGCCGCGCGCCGCCCGGCGGACTATCTCAACGGAATGCCGACTGCACGGTATCAATTATCTTCGACCGATACGGCGCGCGAATTTTTAGCAATGGCGCTGCGGCCGATTGCCGGGCTCGACTTGAACCGGTTCGAACAGCTGTTTGGGCGCACGATAGATGCCCGTGTGCTGACAGATCTGCGCGAGAACGGATTGGGCACAGTCGTGCAAGACGCGCTGGTGCTTTCACCGTCTGGGCGTCTCATGGCGGACCATATTGCCAGCCTACTCGACCCCTAAATGACCGCCAAAGTGGGCGAACGCGGCCTTACGCATAACGCGCCAATGCCTCATCAAGAATGCGTTCTAAGTCTTTGATCGTCGTG
>JBCBYJ010000317.1:0-1941 GCA_039815905.1 Pseudomonadota bacterium
CGCTCTTCATTGTCATGGACGAGCGCGTTGGACACGGCCAATGGGGACATACCGGCATGTTCATGCAAACCCTGTGCTTGCTCGCCGAAGCACGCGGATGGGGCACTTGTATGCAAGAATGTTGGGGCATCCTGCGCCCGAGCTTGAAAGAGCACTTTGGCTTGGCGGACCATGAGATGGTCTGGTGTGGTATGGCCGTCGGTATTCCCGACAAGGACGACCCGGTAAACCAGCTTTACACGGAACGCGCGGGCTTAGAGGACGTCGCGGAGTTTCGCGGCTTCTAAAGCCACGCTTCGACCGCATTGATGCCACAGAGCGGCGGCACGATCTCATTCATGGAGATTGATCGCCGCTTCTGTATCACGAGCCTTTTCGCCCTGCCCCTGTCGCCGGCTTTGGCGCATGAGCATAATACATCAGCGTCCAGCCTGATTTTAAAAGCTCGGTCGCAGATTGGCGTCACAACGCTCTACGACCCTTCCTATGTCGCGATTGAGTATCCCGGCGGCGACGTGCCGAAGGATCGCGGTGTTTGCATTGATGTGATCATACGGGCTTATCGCGAGGCGTTCGGCTTCGACTTTCAGTCTCATATTCATCAGGACATGTCCGCTCATTTCGCCGCTTACCCAAAGACCTGGGGCTTGACGCGGACTGATCGTAATATTGATCATCGCCGCGTCCCGAATGTCGAAACTTGGCTCTCTCGTCATGGCCATGAGCTCGCCGCAGAGGCGTGGCAGCCTGGCGATCTTATAACCTGCAGGGTTGGCGACACCCTTCCCCATATTGGCATTCTCTCAAGCCAGAAAGATCGAAGCGGGCGCTGGAAAGCCATTCATAATATCGGTCTCGGCACCCTCGAAGATAGCCGCATTTGGTCTTACGGGCAGCCGCGCCGGTTCAGATTCTTGCCTAGCTCAGCATAGAGCGTAAGCGCAGGAAATGCTCGTCCCAGCCCTTATCGTGATCGGCGAGATCGCCGAATTTGGGAAGCCCCGAATGAGTCATGGTCAACTGGGTGCCACCCTCTAAGGCCAACAGCTCCCAGGTCACTTTAGTGACGAGGCCCTCAAGCCATTTATGCGTGAACGTGTGGACGAGCCGGTGTGGCGCATCTACTTCTAAAACATCGCCCCACATCAGCTTGCGATCGTCTTTGTCCAAGTCAAAGCTCAGATATTGAAAGGCTGCGCCGGCGGTCAGATCTTTGTCGGTTTCGTGAAACCAGCGCGCCAACAAATCCTTCTCGGTCAGGTGGCGCCAGACCTTTTCAGGGCTGGCTTTCAAATAGATCGTTTTGATCATCACCGCATCACGCATCATCAGCCTCCACAGCTTGTTTTAGAGTTTCGAGTTTTTCGTCCCAGAACTGGCTGAAGAAGCCGAGCCAATCCGAGACCGGGCGCAAGGCGTCAGGTTGCAGGGCGTGCAAACGCTGCCGTCCGTGCGCGCGTATGTGGATCAAACCGCCCTCTTCCAAAATCTTTAAATGCTTGGTCACGGCCGGGCGGGTCATCTCATATTGCGAGGCAATCTCGCCAAGCGAATGCTCGCCGCTGGCCAACATGGTCATAATGCTCCGCCGCGTCGGATCTGAGATGGCGCGGAAAATCATTTGCTCTGACATATTATGAAACCTTTCAGTTTCCCTTTATAGGAAACCTAATGGTTTCATGTCAAGTCTCTTTCCAGAGCCTTCGCCGGAAGTCTCATTCTGAGGCTGGCCTATCTCGCAAAGCGCGCTAAACAAACGCCATGAAAATCGCGACCTGGAATGTGAACTCCGTCAAAGCCCGCCTGCCCACCGTCTTGGAGGTTTTAAAGGCGATTGATTGCGACGTCATCTGCTTGCAAGAGATCAAATGCGAGACAGATGCCTTCCCGTATCTGGAAATCGAAGAGCTCGGCTATCATGTCGAGGCGCATGGTCAAAAG
>JBCBYJ010000318.1:0-1937 GCA_039815905.1 Pseudomonadota bacterium
CGCACGCGTTTTCGGTCGCCCAGCATAGCGTGATTGTCGAAGCCCTCTGTGTCGAGATCGAGCCGCGCCTGGACCCGCGCTCGCGGCTCTTGGCATTGCTGCATGATGCGCCTGAATATGTCATCGGGGATATGATCTCGCCATTTAAAGCGGTGCTGGGCGATGGATATAAAGAGATCGAATCGCGGCTGGCTTACGCCATTCATGCGCGCTTTGGTCTGCCGGCGGAAACCCCGGCCAGCCTCAAGCGCTTGATCAAAAAGGCCGACAATATTTGTGCCTGGTTCGAGGCGACCCAACTCGCAGGGTTTTCAGAAGCTGAATCCGATCGCTTTTTCGGTCACCCGCCGCGCGGCGTGACGCTGCAGCTCGTGCCGCAACCGACTGAACAGGCTCAGGCCGAGTTTATTGGACGCACAGTCGCCCTGCTCAGCGAAATTGAGGCGCCTGCATGAGCCTGATTATCGGCTTGTCCGTGGTCATCGTTGCTTATGATGGCGAGAAAGTCCGTGTGCTGACGACGCGGCGTGAGAATGATCTCATGGCGCTGCCATTTGGCGCGTTTGACCCGGATCAAGACCGGACGTTTGAGCTGGCTCTGCGCGGTTGGGTGAAACAGCAAACGGGGTTCCAGCTTGGCTATGTCGAGCAGCTTTATACGTTCGGGGATCGCGACCGCGAAAGCCCTGAGGCAACGCTTTTGGAGGCGCCGAAAGAAACGCGCGTCGTGTCTGTCGGTTATTTGGCCCTGACCCCGGAGGCCGAGCGTCTGCCGGATTCTTTCGAGGCGCGCTGGCGCAGTTGGTACCGGCATTTTCCATGGGAAGATCATCGCAGCGGCCGACCTGGGATTTTGGATCAGTTGATCGCGCCGAAATTGTCGACCTGGGCGGCAGGCAATCCGGCGCGTCTAACGCGGGCGCAAAGTGCGTTTGGCTTGGCCGGAAATGTTTGGCCGGATGAAGCGGTGCTGGAACGTTATGAGCTGCTCTATGAAGCCGGGCTCGTCGCTGAATGTGCCCGGGATCGCGGATTGCCGGTGCCAGACGCGCAAATGGGCGAAGCCATGGCCTCTGATCACCGCCGGATCTTGGCGACGGCGATCAGTCGCTTGCGCTCTAAGATCCGCTACCGGCCGGTCGTGTTCGAACTGATGCCGGCGCGATTCACGCTGACCGATTTGCAAAGCACGGTCGAAGCCATTTTGGGGCAAGTTCTACACAAGCAAAACTTCCGCCGCGCCTTGGATCGCACGGGATTCGTCGAGGGCTCAGGCGAAATGGAAAGCGGAACGGGCGGCCGTCCGGCAGAGCTCTATCGCTTCAAACGCGAAGCCCTGCGCCGCACCGGCGCCCGCGGGCTGAGCGCGCCAGTGGTTAAGAGTTAAAGGCACCCAACACTTTGCAGCGCGTCAACGCGCGGTTCGCAAACGCTCTACGATCGTTTGATGAGGCTGAGAAACACAGGAAAGCTAAACCCGGCCGCGAGTCCGCCGAGATGTGCGGCCCAGGCGATTCTTAGAATGCCGACATCGCCGCCGATCAAAGCCAGCGCCAAATTTATCACCACCCAAGGCACGCTGATCGATAGCGCGCCGCGCCAGCCATTTCGTAGAAACCCAATCGCCGGCAATAGGCCTGAAATCGCAGAGGAGGCGCCAATCGCGATCCCGTCTTCAGCATTGATCACATAATAGAGGATCTGTGCCGCCGCCCCGCCCGCGGCGCAGAGGAAAAAGAAGGCCAGGAATAAAAGCGCCGCGCGCCCGTCTTTGCCAAGCGCCTGCGCCACAATCGGCCCGAGCGCGATCAGCATGGCCATGTTCATCATTAAGTGAAACGCGCCGCCATGCAAAAACGTATGCAGCGCGTAAGGCGCCAACGCGCCCCATGGGCGAACCAGTCCGTCAAAGCTTGGACCACCGGCGACGGCCGCGA
>JBCBYJ010000319.1:0-1935 GCA_039815905.1 Pseudomonadota bacterium
CCCAAAAATGTATCGGCAATTTGGGCGATGAGATTGGCGAAGCCATGGCTGACGCCGTGCGTGCCTTTGAGGAGCTTCATAATCTCCCCATGTTTGCTGGCACCGCTTGCGCTGACCAGGGTTTGCCAGTCGGCGAGTGACTTGCCGGTTTTCTCCGGCAGATTGTCGATCATGGTTTGCGCGAGTTCTTGCGGGGACGTCGCCATGTTTTAGGCCTCCTGCACGAGGTTTAAATCCGCTGCGTCCGGCTCAAGCGGCCACAGATCTATGTGTTGCTGTTTTTTCGACAAGAGCGCCACCAGAGGCGACATGATCGTCACCATCTTGCCGCTAAAGGCCGGCTTTCCGGTTTCTGCAAGCGCTTTCAAATTCTTCGCAATAAAGTCTTGTGCGCCGATCATTTGCTTGTGCAGATCGCTGCCCTCAATTGCCCCTTCAATGATCAGGTCAAACTCTGTCCCACCGTCTTTTTCGCGCAACTCATACGTGACCTGACACGGATCATCTTTGAGATTGGTCATCTTAAATGTATGGCTGTAGCGAAACGGTGGTTCGAAGGCTAAGACCTCTCCCACCACCATGGCGATTTTGCGGTTTGGGTGGACCATGCGCATACGGGCGCCGGGCTGTAAGCCGGCTTTGGTCTCGCAAATGCTGCCAAAGAAAAACGGCAATGGCCGGTCCGTGGCCACCAAGATGGACCAGACCGTCTCGATCGGCGCTTTGATAAATGTGCGGTGCACTGATTTATCGGCATATTTGGGTGTTTCAGTCATCTTCCCCCTCCTTTTTTGGAACTGAATTGGTTTTGGCGACATGCTCAGCGGCGTGTTTGATGAAGCTGAGACGATCGGCCCAAAAGGCGCTAAAGCCGTCAATCCAGCGCTCATGAATGGCTTGGATTGGCATTGCATTGAGATAAAGCCGCCGCGAGCGCCCGTCTTTTTGACTGACCAAAAGGCCTGCCTCTTCAAGCACTTTCAGATGGTTCATGATGGCAATGCGACTGACATCAAACGCTTTGGCGAGTTCGCCGACACTCTGGCCGGGATGATCGCGGACCAGGTCCAATATCCGTCGCCGCGTTTGATGCGCGAGGGCGTGAAAGACCAGGTCCATATCATCATTAGTAAACATGTAATTACATAATGACATATAACGCTGCGAGTCAAGTCACTTCAAAAAATAGACCGCATAGGCCGCTTGTTTCTTGGACCGAGATGGATCGCCCCACTTGCTATTCTGAGCGTCGCCTTAAATAGTTCGTCAGAGGATGATTGAATGCCAGACACGATGAGCCCCTCACAGCCTGCTGCCGGATTGGTCGGTCCGTTGCCCGCGGATCACCCGAACGTCGTGCAAGGCAAAGTCGGCGTCTTATTGGTCAATCTCGGCACACCCGATGGCACCGATTATTGGTCCATGCGTCGCTACCTGTCTGAATTCCTGTCCGATCCGCGCGTGATCGAAGTGCCGAAGCCGATTTGGCAGCTGATTCTACAAGGCCCAATCCTGACCTTCCGACCGAGCAAATCTGGCCGCGCCTATAAGAAGATCTGGACCGATGAGGGCTCGCCTTTATTGCTCTATACCAAAGCCCAAGCAGAGGCACTGAACGCCCGCATTGGTAACGATGATTTGATTGTGGATTTTGCCATGAATTATGGCAATCCGAGCATCGCCTCGAAGATTGAGCGCTTAAAAACCGAGGGCTGTGACCGGATTTGCGTCGTGCCGCTCTATCCGCAATATTCAGCGACCACCACGGCCAGCGTGTGTGACCGCACGTTCAAAGCCTTAGGCAAGATGCGCTGGCAACCGGCGGTCCGCACCGCTGCCAGTTTCCATGACCAGCCAAGCTATATTGAGGCGCTCGCCAAGAGCATTGAGGCGCACATTGCTGGCCTCGATTTTACCCCGGACCGCGTGGTCATG
>JBCBYJ010000031.1:0-12219 GCA_039815905.1 Pseudomonadota bacterium
GAATTGGATGATTACGAGATTCAGCGCTTCTCCGCCGATAATATGGACGATAGTTTCCATAATACATCATGGACGCTGGAAGGCCGTCTCGGCATGCTCGAGGCGTTATATACCGGTGCATATACAGATCGGACCACGGATCAGCGGGTCGATTATACTGACTATCTCTTCGTGGCGCAGTATCTGCCATATTATATTTGTGATGCCTCCGTCACCTATCCCGGCTCTGCGGGTCCGCTGGGGACGTGCCAGGCGCCGGACTTATTCGTGGACTCATCGACGGAAACCAAAGTTCAAACGCATGAATTGCGCTTCAATACACCGAAAGAGAATCGCCTGCGCGCCACCTTTGGCGGCTTCTATTCCGACCTTGAATTGGCGGAACTGAATAAGTTTGTTTATCCGGGATCTGAATTCATCATCGGCTTCGATGGCGTTTCAACAGGGTTCGCGCCGAACTATCCGCTGACAAATACAGCGGTGACAGGTGAAATCAACAATGCTTCACCGGGCTATTTTAGCGATCCGGGCCCTTTCCCAACCGGCGAAATTTTCCGGAATGACATCCTGAGAACTGACCAACAGCTCGGCATTTTCGGTGAAGCCACTTATGATATCAGTGATCAGTTTGCCGTGACGTTCGGCGCACGCTGGTATGAAATTGAAGTTGATTTTGAAGGGTCTGCAAACTCCTCCTTCTTCAATCTCGGGGCCACCACAGATGCCCAGCAGTTCGGTGCAAATATTTCCGAGCAGTTTTCCGGATCAAGCGCGACCGGCGCGCCAGATACTGCGACCACTGATGGCGTGATTATCAAGGCCACCGGGCAATGGACGCCGACTGATGATATGCTCTTCTACGCCACCTATTCTGAAGGCTTCCGCCCAGGATTCTTGAACCGTCCGGGCGGTGTTTCGAACGCCGCAGGCACCTATACGGTGCCGTTTAGCTTCGACACGGACGAAGTGAAGAATTACGAACTTGGTTGGAAGACGGAGCTGTTCAACAATTCTCTACGGTTTAACGGCTCTGCCTTCTTCGTGGATATTGAAAACCTTCAGATCAACGTGTTTGATCCGACGATCACCAACCTGTTCTTCTCAGACAATGCCGCAAATGCCGAAACCCGCGGCCTTGAAGGTGAATTCACCTGGTTGCCGCAGGGCATTGAGGGTTTGACAATCGCCGGCGCGTTCTCATTCCTCGACACAGAGGTCACTGAGGTCTTGATCGATAGTACATTTGTTGAAGAAGGCGCAGAGCTCGCTTTTGCGCCGGCCTATCAAGGTAGCCTCCGCGCCCGCTATGAATGGGAGCTAAAGCATCAAATCGCCGAACAAGACCTGCTGGCGCATATCATGCCGCAGGTTATCTTCTCCGATAGCGCGAATATAGATGTGGTCACGGTCAAAAACTTTGAGCTTGATGCCTGGACATCTCTCGGCCTCACCGCTGGCGTCACCGGGGATAATTGGACGGCGGAACTCTATGCGACCAATCTGACAAATGAATATGCTGAATTGTCAGGCAACCAGACCTTCGATCGCCCGCGCGTCACGCCGATGCGTCCGCGCACGGTCGGTTTGCGTGTCGGCTACGATTTCTAGACCGGCTGCTAAGCCTCTCAAGAGTGAAGGCAGCGTCTTGATTGATCAGGACGCTGCCTTTTTATGGATCACGGTATGAACGAGACCATCGACCCGACCCGCGCAGACCGCATCAAGCAAGCTCAATCAGCGATGCAGGCCGGTGGGTTTGACGCTGCCGCCGAGATTATGCGCGACCTGTTGGCCGCGGACCCGGCCGACCAAGAGGCGCTCTATATCAGCGCCGTGGCGGCGCGCTACTCGAAACAGTATGATCGGGCCGCTGCACAGCTGCACGCGTTGAAACAGGCCGCGCCGGAATATGGCCGTGCGTTCCAAGAAGAGGGGCATTTGCGCAAAGCCTTGCGCGAAATGTGGCCGGCGCTGCAGGCCTACCAATTCGCAACCCGTTACAATCCTGCTTTGATTGCCAGTTGGCAGGCGCAAGCCGAGCTTTTGCAAGCCACCGGGCAGAGCGCTGAAGCTGGCCGGGCTTTGGCGCAGTTGCAGCGCATGAAGGCCCTGCCGCGCGAATTACTGGCCGCAACCAATCATCTGTTTGAAGGCCGGATGTTGCGCGCAGAAGACTTGGTGCGCGCGTTTCTCCAAAAACATCCGCATCACATTGAAGGCATGCGCTTGCTCGCCGATATTGGCTCGCGGATGGGGGTGCACGAGGATGCCGATTTCCTGCTGGAGTCAGCGATTGAGCTTGATCCCGACAATCTTCAGCTGCGGATCGATCATATTCAGGTGCTGCGCAAACGCCAAAAACATGCCGCCGCTTTAGCCGCTGCCGAAGCTCTGCTCGCCCGCGATCCAGACAGTCCGGTCTTTCAATCGCTGTTCGCCATCGAAAGCCTGCAGGCCGGGGCGTATGAGACTGCGCTCGAAGCGTTCGACAAGGTGCTGGAGACATTGCCGGGGGACCCCGCTACGCTAACCTCTCGGGGGCACGCTTTAAAGACATTTGGGCAAACCGATGAGGCGGTCTCATCCTATCAGGCCGCCTTGAAAGCGGACCCTCAGAACGGCGATGCCTGGTACGCGCTCGCCAATTTGAAGACCTATCGGTTCTCAGACCAAGAATTGGCACACATGCAGGCCGCGCAGCAATCGCCCGATCTCAGCTTCATGGCCCGCGTCCATATTGCCTTCGCACTCGGCAAAGCGTTTGAAGATCGCGGCGCGTTTGCGGACGCCTTTGAGCATTACCAGGCGGGAAACACGCTGAAACAAAAGCAAACGCGCTACACAACAGAGCAGATGCAAGCCGAGATCGAAGCCCAAAAGACTTACTGTTCGCCCGCGATGTTGAGCGCCCAAAGCGGCCAAGGACACATGGCCCCAGATCCGATCTTCATTGTCGGACTGCCGCGCGCCGGCTCAACTCTGATTGAGCAGATCCTCGCCTCTCATAGCCAAGTCGATGGCACTTTAGAGCTGCCAAACATCTTGTCGCTCGCGCACCGTCTGCGCGGGCGCAATTTGGTCAGTGATCGCGATCGTTATCCACGCATTCTCGGCGACCTGTCAGGCGATGAGCTGCGGGCCTTGGGCGAGGATTACGTCGAACAAACCCAGGTCCACCGCCAGGGGGCGCCATTCTTTACCGACAAGATGCCAAACAATTTTCGCCATATTGGATTGATCCATCTCATCCTGCCAAATGCGAAAATCATAGATGCACGCCGGGCGCCGCTCGATTGCTGTTGGTCTGGATACAAACAATTATTCGCGGAGGGGCAGGAGTTCACCTATGGGCTGGACGAGATCGGGCACTATTATCGCGGCTATGTTGACTTGATGGCGCATTGGGACGCGGTTTTACCGGCAGGGCGCATTCTTCGGGTCCAGCATGAGGACGTTCTTGCCGACCTTGAAGCGCAGGTGCGTCGCTTGCTCGACTATTGCGGATTGCCGTTTGAGGCGGCCTGTGTGGCGTTCCATAAAACCGACCGGGCGGTAAGAACCGCCAGTTCCGAACAGGTGCGCCAACCGATCAATCGCGCGGGCCAAGACCAATGGAAGCCATTTGAGCCCTTCCTTGAGCCGCTAAAATCAGCTTTAGGGACAAGACTGCTGGATCAAGGAGGCGTCAGCCTATGACCGAACGATCGGAACACGCCCTGATTGCTTTGCGACAGATCCAACGTCGCACCGAGCAAGCCTCGAAGAAACTCGCAGCCCAAGCGGGTCTGACGCCGTCGCAATTGCAGGTTATGCAAATTTTGGCGGAACGCGGCGAAATTTCCGCTGGCGAAGTGTCAAATCTGACGCAGCTCAAACACGCGACGATTACCAGCCTCGTCGATAAGCTCGTCGCGCGAGGGCTCATGGCGCGGCGACGCTGCGACACGGATCGGCGCCGCGTCTGGCTGACGCTCCTGCCAGACGGGCACACCGCGATCACCTCCGCCCCTGATTTGTTGCAGGAGACGTTTCAACTGCGCTTCCAGGCTTTGCCGGGTTGGCACCAAGCCATGCTGGTCTCAGCTTTGGAGCGCGTCGCCGCCATTCTCGATGCCTCAGACATCGACGCTGCACCGGTTCTGGATGTCGGCGAGATCGAAAAACTGCCGATGGGAATCCACTCAATCGAAGAGGTTTGATGAGGGTTACGGGTCAAACTGCGAAAGCCTCCTGTCCCTATAAAAAGGCGCGATTTACGTCTCATTTGGGTTCTTATTGCTTATATTCGCGCCGGTCCGCTCGAAACACCCCGGACAAGCACCCAGCATGCAGCAAGCATGGCGACCGGGCCGATGGGCGCGATGAAAATGATCGCCGGGAGCAAATAAAGCCCGCCGACCAAAGCGACGTGTTGCCAGTTTAGATCCCCCGTATGCGTCTTGCTGCTCCAATAGATCAAGAGGGCCGGCATCAACGCCGTCATATCATAGTTGAAACTATAGGGCGTCGCCATGAAGACGCACAGGAGAAACAAAAGCTCGGTGGCTTCGCGATTGTGTCTCGGTTTGGCGTAAAGCCAGATGGTGAGCCCGATGGCGAGGATGGTCATCGGGGCCTGCAAGAGAAGGCAAAGCGTGGGGTCTAGACCGAATTGCCGGCCGACCGCATAGGCGCTTGGCATCATTTTGAGGAACAAGCCGCTCCATTCCTCCATAACGTAACGCTGAAACGGCACCGCCAGTTCGACATAGTCGATCCAGGCTTGCCATCCAAAAAATAGACCGGAGAGCAGAAATAGAGCCATTGCCGTCACTGTGGCTGAAGCGATCGCGGTCCAATTGCGCGTCAGGATGAGCATGAATGGGATGAGCAATCCCAGTTGCGGCTTGATTGTCAGGAGCCCGATACAGATGCCCGATAAGACCGGCCGGCTCGAGGCCAATCGCACGCCGAGATACAGCAAGACGCCGGTGATGAAGCCGTTCTGCCCGAAAAACGCGTTGATCAGCGAAGCGGGCGCGAGCGCGAGTAAGAGCGCATGACGGCGCAAATTCGCGGCGGCCTGCCGTATGCTTTTGAGCGAAGCGCCAGCGAACACAGTGAGACCAGCGATCACCCAAACGCTATATGACATGGCATAGGGCAAAATCGCTAAGGGCAGGAGAAATAGGATGAAGCTTGGGGGATAAGACCAATTGCGCGGCATGGTCAGGCCGTGCAGGTCCCGCAGGTAGGCTTGATACGTCTCCACATTAAACAATGTGCTTAACCGGCCGGACATCCACAAATCGCTGGCGGTGTAGTAATTTATGAAATCACCGCCAATCAGATGCTCACCACTGGGGTCTATAATGCCTCGAACATTTGCGATGTAATTGGCGTACCAAAGGCCGCCTAAGCAAAATACGAAAGCGCAATATAGAGTAGTCGCGGTTCGCAGAGTTGGCGCAGGCAACATCACCCTGCGGCCTTGGATCGAGCGCTGATTAGGCTGGCGTTCACTTTGACGGTCGGGGGCGCGCTCGAAATCGGTTTCAATCTGAGTCAGTTCCTTAATCGATAAATCAGAGAGTTTCAGCGCGATACAAAGCGATAAAACGAGGCTTAAAGACCATGATGACCGCAGTGTGTTGGCTATAAATAAGCAGGATTCGGGGAACTGGGAATGGCTAAGCGATCACAGAAATAACCGAGCCGTGTCTAACAGGATGACGATTTCAACGCAGCGCAGGACGGCTTGTTGGCTCCCTTTTCAGTTCTGTGCTGCGCGCGGTTCCGGTCATTGGGGCCACGCCGCACAGACTGAGACCGAAGCAAAATGGCGATCGAGCGCCCCTCTGAACACGTTGGTGTTTGAGAATATTGTCTGGTTGTCTCAAAATTGGGGTAAACCTGACAGATCTGATTTACGACGAAAATTTATCGGTTAGGCATAGCGCTCGCGGGGACCTCAAAAGAGGGGCAATCTATGCCTAATATCCCCGCGCTGATCACGCTTATCCTTTATTCGATCATTCTCTTCGGCATCGGCCTATGGGCTGCGCGCCGGGCGAAATCTCAAGAAGACTTCCTGATTGGAGGCCGCAATCTTGGCCCTTGGGTGGCCGGTCTCGCCTATGCCGCGTCGGCGTCCAGCGCTTGGACGATGCTGGGCTTTTCGGGCTTTGTTTACTTGGTCGGCCCGTCTGCGCTGTGGATGATTCCAGGCGTGACGCTTGGCAAGGCTGTGGTCTGGCTCGGGGCTGGGCATGTGCTGCAAAATGCCAGTCGAGATCACAATCTTCTAACGATGACCGATTTCTTGACCCAGTTTGCGAGCCCTGTCTCGGCGCGGTGGATCCGCATTTTAGCGTCTTTGTTTATCGCTTTTTGTTTCTCCTTCTATGTCGCGGCGCAATTCCAAGGCGCTGGCATTGCGATCAATGATGTGTTCGGGACGGCGCCGACCACGGGTGTGCTGATCGGTGCGCTGGTGATCTTGGTCTATGTCTTCTTGGGCGGCTTCTTGGCGGTTTCGCTGACCGATACATTGCAAGGGATTTTGATGGCCTTTGTCGCGGTTATGCTGCCCGCATTTGCCTTCTTCGAGGCCGGCGGTTGGGCCGGGATTCATGGCATGTTGGTGCAGGCCCCGGCGGCCTATAGCGCGCCGTTTGGAGAGAGCGTCGGGTTTGCCGCCTTCGGGCTCGCCATCGGGCTCGCCGCGACCGGATTTGGGGCGATTGGGCAACCGCATTTGGTGACCTGGATTATGGCGACCAAAGACCGCTCATCGCGGATCAAAGGCGCGATTGTGGCGATGGGGTGGTCGGCGCTGGTGTTTTCGGGCATGGCGGTGTTGGGCTTGTCTGGCCGCGTGATTTTCGGCGCCGGGGTCGAGCCGGAAAGCATCTTCTTTGGGCTTTCAAATGAGTTATTGCCCGGCATCCTTGGCGGGATTGTCGCGGCCGGAATGTTATCTGCGATTATGTCGACCGTAGACAGTCAATTGCTGGTCACTGGCGGGGCCGTGTCGCATGATCTTGGCTTGGGCAAAGCCATGGGCAATCGTGAAGTCTTGGCGACGCGTCTGGCGATTGTCGGTGTGTGTATCATTGCTGTGGCGCTGACCTTGATGGCACCGGCCAGTATCTTTGACCGGGTCTTGTTCGCTTGGATCTCGCTTGGCGCGGCGTTTGGGCCCGTCGTGATGGCCCGCGCGTTTGGGTTCCAACCGAATGGTGCTGTTGTGCTCGCGGGCATGTGCACGGGCTTTGTCTTCGCCATCGGCTATGGCCTCGGTTGGATCGACAGTGGCCCGGGCGATATGTGGAAAACGACCGCGCCGTGGATGGCGGCTGGGCTGATTATGGCCTTGGTCGGTCTGGCGTTGAAGTCACGCAAAGCTGGGATGGTCAAACTCAGCGCGTCTGAATAGTCACGTCCGATTGAGCGCAGGTCTGCGCAGCGCCTGCGCAAATCAATCTATTCTCATCTCTCTATGGCTTCGTAAATTGGCGCAGCAAAGACCAACGGAGGTGTGTTATGAAACGGTTCAAAGTCCTTATGGTCGCAGGATTCACAGGTCTTGCGCTTGGATTCGGTGGTTTGGCTTTGGCGCAGGGCAATACCGATGCGGGCGTGCTCGCAGAAGCAGATCAGCTCGATACAGGCATGGGCGCGGAGCTCTATTTCTACATCACGCTTCCGGAAGTCCCGTTCGAGGAAATTGTCGAAGTGCTGCCAGCACATATGGATTTCGTGCACACGATTGAGGATGGCGGCATCATGGTGATGGGAGGCCAGATTACGCCGGAAGGCCTTGCCGATGCTGGCGGGCGCGGTTTGATTGTTATCCGTGCGGACTCGTTTGAAGAAGCACGCGCCATCGCCGATCGCGATCCGATGCACGTGTCGGGTGTGAGACGTTATGATCTCTATAAATGGAACGTGAATGAGGGCGTGACCAATATCACGTTGAAGTTCTCTGATCAGAGTTTTGTAATCGATTAGCGCTTCATCGCTGGGACCTAATGGTCTCGTACTTTCCTCAATCCCCGCCATGACCGCATAAAGAGGTTTTTGATTGCGGCAATTGGCAAGGCTTGAACCTATTTGCGGGATGAACACTTAGACGATTGAAGCAATGTATCTAAATCTTGCGCGGGGTGCGCGGGTTCCGCTTTGTGACCGAGAAATGCCCCGACGAGGGCGGACGCGCACAGGCCAAAACTGGAGATGATCGCCAATCCAATCGCGATGATCCGGGCTTTATTTCTCATCGCGCTTCGCCCTTACCTTGCGGCTAGAGGTTAGCTGAGTCTCACTTATTGCTCCACATTTTTGTCTGAACACTCTATGCGCGCCGGTGCGCGTTTACCGCGGTCGCCGCATGTGAGCGTTTATCTCCCAAACGCGGAATCAGTATGCGGGGAGTAAAGCGTGCAGAAAGTCTCTAAGTGCGGGGTCCTTGACGGGCGTCCCCGCCATCACGCGTCTTTTGTGGCGCTGACGGTTGCGGCTTTGGGAGGGTCACTCTGGGCGGTGCCCGTTGCGGCAGCGCAAGATGCCGATCTCGAAGCTCTGAAAGCGCAAATCGAAGCGCTCGCGGACATGGTCGAAGCTCAGGCCGAAGAAATCGACCGGTTGAAGAAACAGGTTCAGCCCGTCGTGCAAGACCTGGATACATTAATCCAACTCCAACCGAGCAGCGTTGAAGGGTCCGCGCAAAACACAGATGTGGTCGAAGCCGGAATCGAGTCGGGACGTTATGAAGTCGGACGTGTTCCAGATGATGCGATTGTTACGGCCGGTGATTTTGAAGGCTCTGTAACGATGCCGGGATCGACGGCCTCGATGCGGATTGGCGGTTATGTCCAAGCCGATATGGGGTATGATTTCGATAGTCTAGGATTTTCGGACTCGCTGAATCTGCGCACGATTCCCTTAGATGGATCGTCGGATGATGGTCGCGAAGTGTTTCGAAGTCATGCCCGCTACACGCGGCTCAATTTCGATGTCCGCGACCAAACGGCTTTGGGAGAGTTTCGCGCTTTTATGGAGATCGACTTCTTTGGGTCCGGTAATGATACCACGAACAATTACACGCCCGTTTTGCGGCATGCGGCCGCGGGCGTCGGGGATGTCTATGTCGGGCAATATTGGTCTCAGTTCGTCGATATCGCCGCGTCGCCTGAAGGCCCGAACAATCCATTTGCTATTCCGATCGTTAGAAATCCCGGTATTCGTTGGCGCACTGATTTGAGTGAAAGCTGGCGGGTCGCGATTGGTTTGGAAGATCCGGCCGGCGATTTGTCCGGCGATAGCGCGCAGCTCGCCTCTGATTCTCTGCCGAACGTGACCGGTTATGTTCAATACACCCGGCCATGGGGTCGCGTCCGGCTGGCTGGGCTTGGCTTGCAACTGGAGTCCACGACGGACAGCGTTTACACGGGCGGCGTCAATCTCTCCGGTCGGATCAATCTTCCGGTGTTTGGAGAGAAAGACAATCTCGCCTTTGCCGCGCAAGCCGGTGAAGGCTTTACGCATTATTACGCGACGCTGGCCAATGTCGGGCTGGAAGGTGTGGTGGATGCCGATGGCTCGGTGGAAGCCACCGGCATTCTTGCCGGACACTTGTCCTATCAGCACTGGTGGAGCGACGCTCTGCGCTCGACCTTTAAGATCAGTGCGGTTGAGTTTGACTCGCCCGCAGGCTCCAGCGAGACGGCGACGGATGGCGGCTCTTCATTTGGCTTCAATCTGTTTTGGACCCCGGTTAAAAACGCAACCTATGGCGTGGAATATGTCTATGCCGATAGAGAGGTCGTCAACGGCCTGACCGGAGAAGGCTCGCGGCTTTCTGCGCAAGCGCGGTTCGATTTCTAGCGTTTAAGACCCCGACACACATTCAGAAAAAAAAGAAACCCCGCGCGGCTAAAAGGGAGGGAAGCGGCGCGGGGTTTAAGACTGGCTCAGCACAGGCGTGGGGGAACGTGCTGAGCCAATACAGGACTAGTACTTCTCTGGGGGACTAGTGCTCTGTGCTGTGATGACCGCCCCCATGTGCTTTCGGGCCGGGCTGGGGCGGCATTACGACTTCCAGAACTTGCATCATGCCGAAGTCTTCATGATCGAGGATGTGACAATGTAAAACGAAGGTGCCGATATAGCGCTTATATTGGGTGCGCACGGTCACGGTATATGGCGCGCCGAACAGATTGGTCGGCAGAAATACCGTGTCCTTCCATTGTCCTTTGAGCCCGGCATAGACGGAGCCAGACTCAAACCCGCTGACATCAATGCCGGTATCAGGGTCAATAATGCTGACGATCTGGATCGGGTTGACGTGCTTATGGAAGGGATGGCCTTCAGTGAACGCTGCGAGGGTCCATTCCTCGACATTGCCGAGGATGAGCGAGCGATCCATGCGGCCCGTTTCATATTCTGAAGGGTCGATGAGCTTTGGCAGCGGGCCAGACTCTAGATCCAAGTTGCCGACAACAAATTCGTTTTGTGCGCCACCCGGCAAAGGCGGGGCTTCTTCATTGATGAAAGTGTCAAAGCCGAGGGTCTGTGTGCCGTCCAGTTCGACGTCAATCAAGCTCTCATGAGCGACGAATGAGGCCAGACTAATAATGTCGCCAGACACGTCTTCCGCGATCTTTTCTCGAACCTGCTCAGGCATATGGACCTGCGCCGCAGCGACCATGTAATCCTGCAATTGCTCTTTCGGCGTGTCAGGCAGATCCGGGCGAGCTTCGCCGCTTACTTGCACAAAGCCAAGCAATTGGCGTTGTTTTTCTTGCATCCGAATATTCTCATTCTTCGGGGCATCATTATCGATCATGCAATACAGGCCCGGCTCCGGGAAGGAAACGAGCACGTCATCGCGATAGCCCGGATGCAGCATGGTTCTTTGCTGAACATTTACTCGGCTTCGGGTCAGGCCATCCAAAGCGATCGAGAATTGATCGACTTCAGGACCCGTGCATTGATCGCCCACAAAGGACGCACGCTCTGCGCTGTCGCCCCCATCATAGTCGGCGACGGATCCTTCAAACTTGCGGAAGCTGACCGAAATGGACCCGCTGACGCCGGCCTGGATGAACCGCCAGCGTTCAAATTCACCCGTCTTTACACCGTCAATTGTCGGCATGACGCGCCCATTTAGAGCCGTGTGCCGTCCGGAGACTTGCCATCGCGTGGCGATTTCTGGGATGCCGCTCGGCGTGTCGAAATTCTCGTACATGCCAAACTGATTATACCCTTCGACCATACCGACATCATCTTCGTCACACACCCAAAACCCTTCGGCATCGGTTTTGATATCAATCATGCCCAGATCATCGCGGTCGCCGCAGGCGTAAGCAATTTGCGTCAGCGTCACAATGCGCTCGCCGAGCGGGGATCCGTCCGGATAACGGAGCAATGTATCGATATCGCCAGTATGCTCGGCCCCGGGCAGACGATCACCCCGAATGATCAAAGGACCGCCCATTCCGCTACTGACTTGCAGCGCCGTCGCGCCATGGAGATGCGGGTGGTACCAGAAAGTTCCCGCGGGGTGATCGGCTGGGATATTGTACTCATGCGTGAACGTCGCGCCGGGCGTTAGCCGGACCAGGACATTGTCCGAATTGCCGGACGGGCTCACCCACAAGCCATGCACGTGCATATTGGTGCTGTTGAAGCAGTGTGGGACATTGACATCGCCATGATCCACGCAGGATGGATCGTCGGCTGGCAGGTCATTCTCAAGATTGAATAAGAACGTGTCGCCGGGTCGCAGATTGATCGCGGGTGGGACAAATGAAACGTCGGGATCTACCCCTTCGCCCTGATAGGAGCGGAGCCGGACTTTATCCATTTTTCCGGTCGCCGGATTATAGATCTCGCCATCGGTATAGGCGATGCGCGCCGTCCATTCGACAGTGCCAGCGGGGCGAGAGAGCAGCGCGTCACGCGCCGCCATTTGCTGTTTCGGTGAGGCATAACTGGCATAGGAGATGCCGGCGACGGGCGCCTCTGCAGCCTTCGTGGTTTCCGCCAAGGCGGCTTGCGGCGACTGCGTGCAGGCGACAATGAGACTGAGCCCCGCAATCGATAGGCCTCGCATCAAAGTGACAGACTTAGATTCTACATTCACGAGATCGTCTCCATAGGTAGAACTTGAGCGGCTTCTGCTCAGGCAGAAGGCAAATATTTATCGTCAAAGAAGGTGGCTACGACCCGGCAGGG
>JBCBYJ010000320.1:0-1903 GCA_039815905.1 Pseudomonadota bacterium
CCAAGAAAGCGACGAAGAAGAAAAAAGCTGATGAGGGCGACGACGCGTAAAATCAGTTTCGCGCCCGACATAACAATAAGGTAATGGGCAAGTATTTTGCGCCGGAGGTCTAGTCTCCGGCGCATTTTTCGTTTAGGTTCAAAGACATGCTGAGATCCGAATTGATTGCAAAACTCGCAGACGAGAACCCAGAGCTCCGGCCTGAGGATCTTGATCGGGTTGTTTCTGTCATCCTAGATGAAATTGGTGATGCGCTCGCTAAAGGCGATCGCGTCGAGTTGCGTGGCTTTGGCGCCTTCTCCGTACGTCACCGTAAAGCCCGCAAAGGCCGAAATCCCCGCACCGGTGAAGCGGTCGAGGTGGAAGCCAAATCTGTCCCATTCTTTCGACCGGGCAAGGAATTACGCGCCCGCGTGAATGATGGCATAGACCCGGAATCTCGCTAATTCTAAGCAGCCATCTCTGCGCTGCCGAATTGACCTCCCTGCGAAATTCCAACATTTAGGCGGCGACGGCGATTGGGATCCGTCAAAAAAGGGGTTAATTATGTTTAATGAATTCAAACAGTTTGCCATGAAGGGCAATCTTGTTGACATGGCTGTGGGCTTTGTCATGGGCGGTGCGTTTGCCACCGTCGTCACGGCTTTTATTCAAGGGGTTTTTCTACCCGCGCTTAGCCCAGTGCTTGGCGGACTCGATTTTGGCAGCTGGCAATATGTCTTGACGCCGGCGGTTCTGGCCGATGATGGGACGATTGTGACCGAAGCCGTCTCGATCAAGATTGGCGAGTTTATTTCCGCCATCATTTCTTTTCTGATTGTCGCCTTTGTGATGTTCTTGATCATTAAAGGCATGAACGAAATGCAGAAGAAAGAAGACGAGGCCCCAGCTGAGCCACCGGCCCCGCCACGCCAGGAAGTTCTGCTCGAAGAGATTCGCAACCTTCTGGCCAAGCAGTCGTAAATCATTAACACTGTAAGGCTATAGACTCGCTCCAAGTAGAGTGTGTTGAGTGTTAAGGGGCGGCCTATCGGCAGCCCCTTTTCATTTGCACCAAAGTCTTTTTCCTAGCGTCGTCTCAGAAAAACATACCAGGCCCCGCTGCCGCCATGTTTGGCATGGGCAGGCGCATAGCCGCTGACCAAGGCGCGCGCTTCGGCCAATTCAAGCCAGTTTTGGAACGCCCGGCGCAGCACCCCTTCGCCGCCTTTGCCTTTGCCAGTGATGACGATCACACAGCGCGCGCCCCGCGCCTGTTCGCGCGATAGAAATTGCGGCAATAGCAGAAACGCGCTCTCTCTTGTATGGCCGTGCAAGTCGATGCTGGCGGAGATTTGCTGTTTGCCACGCCGGACTGTGCGGTCATTGCCACGATTTTGCGGCGCCGCCAGCGTCCGGGAGGTCCGGATCGGCATGGGCAGTGCCTCCGCCTCGTCGCGCGCCCGTTTGGTCCCCGAAGGGGCGCCGCGCCGACCGGTCAGAGGTTTGACCGTCCGGGTCGCCGCAGACCAGGCGCGCTTGTCTTTATCGGTGAGGTTTCGCTCAGACATGAGCAGGGTTCTAGGGCGTTAGGACCAGAGGTCTAGGGCTGGATCGCGCGGCGCTTGGGCTCGATTGCAGTCGCGCCGCGACCGCGCGCGGCAGTAAGACCCACAGTCGCCCCGGCGCATTGACCGTGTCCGCGGCCGCGCCGGCTTGTGCGCCTGTGCCGAAATAAATATCGCCTCGCACCGGGCCCTTAATCGCGCCGCCTGTATCTTGCGAGACCAAAAGCCCGGACCAAGTCCCGCCCAAACCCGGCGCGGTGGTTTGCGCAAACATCGGCACCCCGCCAGCATGATAGTCGAGATCAACCGCCAGCGAACCGAGCGGCGTTAACGGCACCCCAAACGCGCCTTTTGGC
>JBCBYJ010000321.1:0-1876 GCA_039815905.1 Pseudomonadota bacterium
ATGTTAGACCGTCCGCCCAAGCCCGGCGAACGCAGCCTGTTTTGGCGCGATGGGATCAAGCTGCACTTTCTCACCGATGGCTATCGTTGGAGCATTGAGCGGGTCTTGAGAAATCCGCTGATTGGCGTGCTGCTCGGCGTCGTGCCGGTGGCGGCAGGCTTCTACCTCGCCGGACAATTGCCGAGCCAATTCTTCCCGCAAACCGAGCGCGATCAATTCCAATTGGACATTACGCTCAACCCGCAAGCGACGATCTATGAAGCGCGTGACACGGCTCAAGACGTCGCTAATTTCCTGATCGATCAATATCCTGACATTCAAGGCATTCATTTCGTCGTCGGCGAACCTGGGCCGCGGGTTTATTATAACAGCTTCAATAATACAGAAGGCCTGCCCGGCTTTGCCAATGGCTTTGTCCAACTCGGCAATGCGGAGACCACGCGCGTCCTGGTCAGCGATATTCAAGCGACCTTGCGCCGTGAGTTCCCGCAAGCGCAAATCCTGGCCACGCCATTTGAGCAAGGCCCACCAGCGCCCGCCCCGATCGCGTTCTTTTTGCGCGGGGAAAACCTTTCCACCTTGAACGATTTGGGCAATGAAGCGCGCGCTATTTTAGCCAACACTCCGGGGGTGACCTATACCGTTGCGCGCCTCAAAACGGGTGCGCCGATTGTGACGCTCGATGCCGATGAAACCGCGACGGCGATGTCAGGCCTGCGTTTAACGGGTCTAGCGGGCGATATTCGCGCTGAGCTTGAAGGCGTGCCTGCAGGCTCCATCCTGGAAGGGATTGAAGAGCTGCCCGTGCGCGTCATTGCGCCGGAAGAGCGGCGCTCGCAAATCGCCGATCTCAGGTCAAAGACGATTGGCAATGCGCGCCCTGGACTGGGCACACCGATCTCGGCGCTTGGAGATCTGACGCTGGCCCCCCAAACCGCGGAGATTATTCGCTCGGATGGGCGGCGCGTGAATGAGATCTTCGCCTATGTGGAGCCATATGCGCTGCCAGATCCGATCAATCAAAACTTCAAACAGAAACTCGAAGAGGCCGGGTTTGAGTTGCCGCCAGGCTATGACTGGATCGAAGGCGGCGCAGCCAGCAATCAGTCCGAAGCCATGGCCAACCTGGCGGCGCTCGCCGTGCCATTGGTGCTCGTCATGCTGGGCGCGGTGGCCTTGGTGTTTAACTCGTTCCGCATGGCCTTTTTGGTCATGGGGGTCGGCTTCATGTCTATGGGGCTCGCCTTTGCTGGGGTCTGGATGTTCAACTTACCGCTCGGCTTTAACGCGATCCTTGGCGGGCTCGGCCTGCTCGGCATATCGATCAATGGAACAATTGTGGTTCTGGCTTTGTTGAATGGCAATGAAGCGGCGCGCAACGATGATATTATTGCTCAGCGCGAAGTGGTCGTGGCAGCGACCCGCCACATTGTTGCGACCACGCTGACCACAATGGGCGGCTTCGTGCCGATCATCTTGCAAGGCGATGTGTTCTGGATGCCGTTGGCGACTGGGATTGCCGGCGGTGTCGCAGGCTCGGCCATCTTAGCGCTATACTTCACGCCATCGGTTTATCGCATCATGACGATGAAACCGATGCGGCGGCTCGTCCGATTGGCGCGCGGTCAAGGTTGGCAACATCCAGCGCAAGTGCCGGCCGAATAATCGCACGGGCGGATTAGCGTCCGCCGCGTTGCATATATTTGTTTTTGGTGATGACCAGGCCTTTATGATAACCAAACACGGTCAGGCGCTCGGCCTGACTTATGAGGCCAATGCCTTTATCGACTCTTCTGGCCATTCACAACTTGAGTTTATTTATCAGCGATTTTTCGGATCATCAAATCAGCAGCCGGGGCGTTGGAGCGCCTTTTTC
>JBCBYJ010000322.1:0-1842 GCA_039815905.1 Pseudomonadota bacterium
TCGAGTTTATGGTCGGGAACCCGCGAAAAAATGAGCCGTTGACCATCGCGCGACAGCGACACTTGGCGAACCGAAAATCGCCCAGAGATCACAGGAGCGGTTTCGCCCGTGTCTAAATCAAACGACCAGACCTCGCGATCTGCATTCGACTCAAAAGGCGGGATTATCCAACCGCTTGAAAGCAATTGCGTATCGCCTGTGGGCTGTTGCTCGGCCGTGATAAAGTAAAACCCCGAGCCATCTGGGCGCCAGATCACATCTAAGACGGACTCGCCATGGGCGGTCAGTTGTCGGGACTCTTGGTCGTTGAGATCGAACAAAAAGGCTTGCGGCTTGTCGGACGCTGCGGCGCGTTTGAGATAGACAAAGCGCCGGCTGTCAGGGTGCCACCAAACCTTGCTGACGCGCGCCGGTTCCTCACCGGGGTCCGCATCGCCAAAGTCTGGGCTGGGCAAGGCCGCGCCGGTGGCAACTTCAATCAAGTCTAAGTGCTCTATGATCTTGTTTTCGCGCCACACCGTCTCGCTGCGCAAATAAGCGAGATAACGACCATCGGGCGAGAGGGCGGGCTCTGACAAGCGCGGCGTCTCAAGAAAATCGACCGGGCTCATTGGCCGCGGCTCGGCAATGGCAGGCGCGATGATTGCGGCCATCACGAGCGTGATAATGACAGACAGGCGAACCATGTCTCTTATTTAAGGCAGGTTTGGCAGCTCGCAATTCACAAAGACGCGCGCCGAAGCGGAAACATAGGGCTTAAGCGTTGCCGCCGGTCATGTGCAAATGCGCTGGATCAATGCCCAGCAGGCCAAGCGTCAGCTCCCACTTTTTTGAATGGGCGGCGCCAAAAACAATATCCTCGTGCGGCTCTGCGACGAGCCAAGCATGTTCGCTCAGCTCATGCTCTAACTGTCCTGGCCCCCATCCGGAATAGCCAAGCGTCATGGTCGCGTTTTGAGGTGCGCCGTCGGTCGCAAGGGCTTTCAAGACGTCGCGCGTTGCCGTCATCGAGAATGTGTCGGCCACTTCGACGGTCGCGCCATCGCTATAATAATCAGTTGAATGGACCACAAAACCGCGATCGGTGCCGACGGGTCCGCCATTCAGCACATAGGTGTCCGGCACTTGAATGTCTTGCTCGACGTCCAATTGCGTCAGCAATTCCGGAAGCGTGAGATCGTCGATCGGCTTATTCAGCACCAGGCCCATCGTATAATCTTCGCTATGCGCGCAGACCAGAATGACGGAACGGGCAAACCGGGGATCACCAATCCCGGGCATTGCGACCAAGAGTTTGCCGGTTAGGTCCTGCACACCTGTCTCCTTCTCTCTTGGTGACGCTAATCAACGCAATAAATTTGGCAAGGTTTAGTCATTGCGGCGCGCGGCGAGCGGGCTATGTAGGGAGCGCAACCTTTAGGAGACTTTCCGATGAGCATTTCAGTTGGCGACAAATTGCCAGAAGCCACTTTTATGGAAATGACCGCCAATGGCCCAGAGCCAATCAGCACAGCAGATGTGTTTGGCGGCAAGACGATCGCGCTATTCGCGGTCCCTGGCGCCTACACGCCGACTTGCTCGGCCAAACACTTGCCGGGCTTTATCGACAAGCAAGGCGACCTCGCGGCAAAAGGCATTGATGACATTGTTTGCACCTCTGTGAATGACGTATTTGTCATGGGCGCCTGGGGCAAAGACAATGGCGTCGAAGGCAAAGTGCGGATGTTGGCTGACGGCAATGGTACGTTTGCGGCGGCGCTGGGTCTTGAGATGGATGGCAGCGGCTTCGGCATGGGACAACGCTCTCAGCGCTATTCCATGATTGTTGAAGATGGCACGGTG
>JBCBYJ010000323.1:0-1839 GCA_039815905.1 Pseudomonadota bacterium
CTATGATGAAGCGGTCGCGATTGCCCGGTCGCATCCGCACATGCAGCATAATGAGACCATCATCATAGTCGTCCGCATGGATCACCATATAGCCGCCAAGTATTTCCGCGACTTCGGCAAACGGTCCATCATGCACTTCAATTTGACCCGAGACATTGGTGACGATCTTGCCGCCTTCATCGAGCAGCTTTTCGCCCCCTTCAAACTTGCCCTTCGCGCTCATGTCTTCGACCCAACCGATATAGTCTTTCATCAGGTCCATGAATTCAGCTTCACCCAGATTGGCATACCGATCCGGGGCGTGTGGCAGCATCAAAACAAATTTCGCCATAGTCTATCCTCCCTTCAGAGGTCTTGTGTTTAAGATCCTGCGCCAATGCAGCATCCGTCAACAAGACGGCTGGAGGACGCCGATCCTGACAAAGGGCTCAAAAAAAATTTTAACTGAGGGCAGCCGCTTCGGTGATGGCCGCAGTAATGGCGGTTTCGTCCATTGATTTGTCGACGGTTGAGATCACTTCGCCGGTGTCCATATTGATCAGATAGAGCCGCCCCGTTTTGATCTTGTCGGCAAAGGTCGCGCGCATGGCCGCGCCAATGCCCAGTGTTTCGGCATCGGCGAAAAACGCCGCGTCATTGCGACTGGTATAATCGATCACGGCAAAGGCGACGCCTTCAAATGTGTTCGCCGCTTGGACGGCGTCGATTTTGGGCTCCAGCGCTTTGCAGCTACCGCACCAATCGGCATGGCTGGTGACAGCGAGGACTCTGACGTCTGCGGCGGGCGCCGAGACCGGGGCCCGTTCGCTTGCCGGTATCGCGGCTTGACCACACGCGGCGAGAAAAGTGATGGCAATTGCGGCAAAGACCAGTCGCATGACGGGCGCTCCTTTTGATAAAGGGCAGCTCTATCACGCCAGCGCGCGCTTGCGGCTCACGTTTGCGTTATGAGCGATGCGCGATTGGCGACACCTTAGCGACGGCGCGCCGCATCGGCGCCGCGCCGGGCCAGTTCATCGGCCTTTTCATTGCCCTCATCGCCCGCATGACCTTTGACCCAGACCCATTTGATCTCGTGGCGCGCACAGGCGGTATCAAGCGCCTGCCAAAGGTCTTTATTTTTGACCGGCTTTTTCGCAGCGGTTTTCCAGCCATTCTTTTTCCAGCCATGAATCCATTTGGTCAGACCATCTTTGACATAGGTGCTGTCTGTGTGCAGCGTCACAGCGCTCGGCTTGTTCAGCGCATTGAGCGCTTCGATCGCCGCCATCAATTCCATGCGATTATTGGTCGTATCGGGCGTGCCGCCATACAGCTCTTTGCGTTTGCCACCGGCGATGAGCAGCGCGCCCCACCCGCCTGGGCCGGGGTTGCCGCTGCACGCACCATCCGTCCAAATACTGATGCTTGGTTTTGCCATAGGCCTCACCTGAGAGCATTTGAGACGCGGGTCAAGGATCAGAACACGTCGACTTGGATACGTTGGACTTGCTCGGCAGGACGGACAATGCCGCGGAAAATCGCGCCGCATATCGCGCCTGCGAGGCCGCCAATTAGCGCCCCCATGATCACCGCGCCGGAGATCACATCAACACCGCCATCGCTCGGAATGAGCCCCGCTGCGATCCCCGTCGTTCCACCGACTAAAAAGGCGCCCCAGATCGCGGCCCAGCGAAAATAGGCGGCCGGTGCGGTAATGCCGCGACGCGGGAGCCGGCCGATTGAAACCGCTAAAGCGAGCGCCGCAGCCGGGATGGTGAAATAACCAAAATACCAATTCATCGCCGCCATCACGACGGCGATGCCGATGCCTTGGAGAAAACCTGAACTGCCAAATAC
>JBCBYJ010000324.1:0-1817 GCA_039815905.1 Pseudomonadota bacterium
TCGCGTCAGCGTGAACGCCACCACTGAAAGGGGGGTCATGAACTCATTCGCTTGGCGCATCTGCGCTTGAACGTGAGACTTAATATACTCCCGCGACACAAGCCCCGTCGCCCGATCCTCAACCCCGCCTTGCGCCGCGTGGCTCACTTGCGCAGCCGATACAGAGTCGGTTGCAATCGCCTGGAGCGCCTCTGCAAGACCCTCTAACTGACCGGTCAAATCGATGATCTGATCCGCTTGAGACAGCGCCGACCGCTCGATCTGCTTGGCCAGATCCGGCTTCAACAAAAGAACCACCCGTGGCATTGCCGGTATCATGAGGGATTTGACCGAGCTTAAAAGCTTGGTGGCTTCATCATCGGGCGCGGCCGGGCATAGGACAAGCGTCTGGAAGCTTCCACTGGTGAGATAATCCTCGGCGGTTAACCTACTGATGGCCGCAACCAGCGTAACTTGGCTATCATTGAGGCTAGATTTAATCGCGTTCAAGAACGGCGCGTTCTGTCCTAACCAAAGCAAGCGCGCCCGGCCTGGCGCCGTCGCGGCGGGCTTCGGGCTACCCATTTTTTCTGAGGTTTGAGCGCGCAGTTGAATTTCGCGCTGTCGCTGAGTCTCGCGCTGCCAAATTGCCAGCCGCGCCGGAAGTGATTCGATTTGTGATACGTCGGCGAGATGAATATCCGTTTCCACCGGAGATCTTGCCGATTTGCCAATTGTGACAATGACCCGATTGGTCAAGCCGTCAAAGGCACTGCGCTGGGTCAAAACGTCAATAATTGCAGGCGCACCGTCCGGCGGCAAATAGGTCCCACGCACGGGCACGGGGCGCAGCCCGGCTTGGCGCAACCGGGTTTGCAGCATTTCCAACCTCGGGCTCTCAGACACGACGTGAATGACCGGCGCGTCGAACCTTTGCTCGTTCAGCATTTTCGTGTCCCTTTAGTCGACGTTGCGTCAGCCTTTTCTTTGCGCTGCTGAGTCTTAAAGTCTGGTTGATTACAGATGTGTCGGACGGACAAGATCGGGAGAATGAAATGGCGCAAGGACCGCTTTCAGGGGTAAAAATTGTCGAATTTGCGGGGATTGGACCATGTCCATTTTGCGGCATGTTGCTGAGCGATATGGGGGCCGATGTCATCCGGATTGATCGTGCGGGGAAATCACGTCCGGGCAATCCAACCGACGTGATGAGTCGCGGGCGCCGTTCCATTGCGCTCAATCTAAAAGACGCAGCGGACCGAGAGACAGCGCTGAAACTGCTCGAACAAGCCGATGCTTTAATCGAAGGCTTTCGCCCTGGCGTGATGGAGCGCAATGGCCTCGGTCCAGACGAGGTCTTAGCGCGCAATCCCAAGCTCGTTTTCGGACGCATGACGGGCTGGGGTCAGCATGGATCCCTGTCGCACGCGGCAGGACACGATTTGAACTATATCGCCATTACTGGGGCGCTGCACGCGATGGGGGACAAAGACGGTCGGCCGCGCCCGCCGCTCAACTTGATTGGCGATTATGGTGGCGGGGCGCTGTATCTCGCTATGGGCGTTCTGGCGGCGGTGATCAATGTTAAGAATGGCGGCGATGGCCAGGTTATTGACTGCGCAATGTCCGATGGTGCGGCCTCTTTGGCGACGATGTTTTACGGTATGCGGGCCATGGGCGTGTGGACCGACGATCGCGAAGCCAACCTCCTCGACGGCGGCGCTCACTTTTATGACACGTATGAATGCGCGGATGGGAAATGGGTCTCAATTGGCTCCATTGAGCCGCAATTTTATGCATTATTGGTCGAGAAAGCTGGATCCGTGAGCCCCGCTTTC
>JBCBYJ010000325.1:0-1803 GCA_039815905.1 Pseudomonadota bacterium
GATCAGATCTTCGCGAATGTCTTCGGCTGTACAGGTCTTGCCCGTTTCAGGGTGATGATCGTGGCGATTGACTCCAATCAGCACAATTGGCGTGCCATTGACCCGTAAGCGGCGCCCTGCGGTTTCAACGCGCCGAAAGCCAATCCAAACCGGGATGGTTTCAAGCAGCTCGCCCTTTGGATCGAGCAGGTCGGCAAACAAGCGATAGCGGGTCGGGACTTCTGCCGACCAGGGTTCAGCTTTAGGCACGTCGATTTCAAACTCAGCCCGATTGCCATGGAAGGCAAAGGATTGCGTCCATTGCGCCGCAATGGACTGGTCCGTGTCAAATTGATCAATCGTCTTTTCTGGGCCGCGATGGATGACCACACCGCCAGCGTCTTCGAGACGCACGCGCGCACGGTAGCCAAAGGACGGTCCATCAACATCCACCCGAATGCGCGCCTGGCCGGTTTTGGTATCGACATCATAGTCGGTTTCGACGATCAAATCGCTGATATGAACCTGCGCGCGGGCTTCCAAATAGACGGAGCGATGCAAGCCGCCATGATTCCAATGGTCTTGGTCTTCGATCCAAGTTGCATCGCACCAGCGTACGACCATGATGGCCAACTGGTTCGTGCCGACCGCCAAAGCCGGCGACAGATCAAACTCGCTCGGCAAACGCGAGTCTTTTCCTAGCCCAATGAATTGCCCATTGCACCAGACCATGACCAGGCTTTCAAAACCACCAATATGCAGTGTGGTTCGGCGTCCATCCCAAGCGCTTGGCACCGTAAAATCGGTGCGATACAGCCCGGTCGGATTGTCGTCCGGCACTGCGGGCGGCTTTGGACAATCAAAAGGCATCCGCCAATTGGCATAATGCGGATAATCGCCTGTGTTTTGGCGGGTCCAAACGCCCGGCACATTGATCTCGCGCCAGGGCGCGTCTTGTGCCTCGGCAGTTGGCCAGTCTGCGGGCGCGTCTTGCGGGCGGGACACCAGTTGAAAGCGCCACGTCCCATCTAGGCTTTGCCGCCATGGGGATTGATCTTGATCCAGCGCCGCGCGATTTGGATAAGCGGTCAAATCGGCGCGCGCCGGTAGGCGGCCAAGCTCAAGCAGTGTTGGCTGCATGATCTGCGATAAGGGCAATGGCAGCATAAAGTCTCCCAGATACGCGGTGCTCTGTGGTTCAACAAAATACGCCTTAACGCAATCGCAGAGGGCAGCTTAGTGAAAATCCCGACTATAAAACAATTTCTTCGCCTGCTCGCGCGGATGCCGAGCGCCAGAGGCGATACGGGCGCGGTGAGCTTCTTGAAGGTCTGCTGTGATCGCTTCGGCGGTTTTGCGGCGCTTCTCGCTTTTTGGCCCCGAGCGCAGATCCGGCACGGGCCGCTTGGCCTCATCCGCATTGTCGCGCGATGGATCAATGCGATCACCCGCAAATTCGGGATAACCAAGGCCATCTAGCAAATAAGAATAGTCGACGATCTGGTGGGCAATTACATGCGTGACCGTGCCTTCGCGTTGCAGCTTTCCCCGCACATGCAAAAGACGCCCAGCCATGACTTCTTTGCGGAATTTCTCAAACATTTTTGGCCAAACCACGACATTTGAGACCGCTGTGTCATCTTCTAGAGTGAGGAAGATAACACCGCTGGCCGTGCCAGGGCGCTGGCGCGTAATGACCAGGCCAGAGACGGCCAGCCAGACCCCATCAGCGGTCATGCGATGAGCTTTGGCGGTCTGGAAACTCGGCAAATGCTCCCGCAGCAGATTGACCCGACTCACATTGCGCGAGCATCCGGTCAATCT
>JBCBYJ010000326.1:0-1800 GCA_039815905.1 Pseudomonadota bacterium
CACATCTTGCGTAAAAATACAAATATGTGCCGCTTGACAAAGTTACACACCTTGCATATGTACAGCCTATGACACATAGCGAGGCCAGAGGTCTGGCTCGCTTATTGAAGGAGGTCATGATGACAAATTTGCTATATCGCGGCGTCGCCTATGACAAAGCCGACAAGTCGGCACAAACTCTGGCCGACCAAATGAAGCGCCCAGAACTGACCTATCGCGGCGTCGCGCATGATGGGGAGCGCGCGGTTGATCCGTCTTCAGCGCGCGAAATCGCGAAATTCTATCGCGGTCAACGCTTCGCATAATCGCAACGGAATAACCCTCTCTCCAGGGTTGCGCGTCCCCGCGCCGAAGGGCTGCCTCCATAAAGGCTGCCCTTTTTGCATTTGCGCCATGGGGTCGCCCGTTTTCGCGCGTGCGCGCCTGGTTTAGGCGGCGCTGAGATCGGCGCCGAGCGCAGCCATATGTGCGAAGAAGTCCGGATAGCTCGTGGCGATCATCGCGGCATCATCGATCGATACTGGGTTTTGCGCCGCCGTTCCCATAATCAGAGCGCTCATCGCGATGCGATGATCATGATGGGTTTCGACCAAGCCACCGCCGGGCACGACGCCGTCGCCGCCCTCAATGATAAACCCGTCTTCGGTCTCTTCAATTTCGACCCGATTGACCCGCAACATAGCGACGACCGCTTTGATCCGGTCGCTTTCTTTGACGCGCAATTCGGACGCGCCTTTAACCACAGTGGTTCCTGAGGCAAACGCGGCCAGAACGGCGAGGATTGGAAACTCATCAATCATACTTGGGACAAGGTCGACGGGAATCTCAGCACCTTTGAGATCGGCGCTTTCAAAACTCATATCGATCAAGCGTTCCCCGGTCGCGGTGCCGACATCTTCGGCCCCGACGGGCGCGCCCATTAAAGCCGCGGCGCGGAAAAACCCGTCGCGCGTTTCGTTTGACATCATGCCCTCAACCAGGACACCGCCGCGCGGTGAAATCATCGCTGCCGCGGCCAAGAACGCGGCCGAGCTGGGATCGCCGGGCACCACGGTCTCTTGGGCATATAACGTTTGGCCGCCTTGGATCGAGACCAGATTGGCGGCGCCGTCGCGGGTCGCGGTCACGTCTGCGCCAAAGCCCCGCAACATGCGCTCAGAATGATCACGCGTCATTCGGCTCTCGCGCACCTGGGTGACGCCGTTCGCGTTTAGGCCGGCAAGCAAGATGCAGGATTTGACCTGCGCCGAGGCGTGGGGCGGCTCATACCTTATCGCGCTGAGGTCCGCGCGGCCCGTCAATGTGAGCGGCAGAGTTTTCCCTGCGCTGGCCTGATACCGCGCCCCCATCTGCGCGAGCGGATCTAAGACGCGCGCCATGGGCCGGCCTGACAGACTGTCATCGCCAATGAAGCGCGCTTCGATCGGAAAGCCAGCGACGACGCCGAGCATTAAGCGCGAGCCGGTGCCGGAATTGCCAAAGTCCAAGGCGCGGTTTGGCGTCTGCAAGCCAGCGGCGCCGACCCCCTCGACGCGCCAAAAGCCGTCGCCGAGTCGGTCGACTTTTGCCCCGAGTGCGGCCATCACACGACCGGTGTTTAAGACGTCTTCGCCTTCTAAGAGACCAGAGATTTCAGACCTGCCTGTGGCCAGGCCGCTAAGGATGAGCGCGCGGTGGCTGCATGACTTGTCGCCAGGCGCACGCAGTGTTCCGGTGATCTGTTTCACCGGACGAGAGGTCCACACCATGTTCTAGTGGTTTCCTTTAGTTACAGTACCTAGCGAAAAGCGCTTTGACAGG
>JBCBYJ010000327.1:0-1789 GCA_039815905.1 Pseudomonadota bacterium
CAAGCCAAATGGATCCAACTGACCAAGCGCTATTTGCGCGGGCGGGCAAATTTGCGCCGAGTCTTTTTGCTGGTCGACAGCCGGCGCGGCCTCATGGACACCGACCTTGAAACCATGCGCATGCTCGACGCCGCCGCGGTGAATTATCAAATCGTTCTGACCAAAGCCGATAAGATCAAGCAAAGCGCGCTCAGCGATGTGACGGCCAAAATCGAGGCGGCGCTCAAAAAACACCCGGCCGCTCACCCCACCCCCCGTGTCACGTCGGCAGAAAAAGGCTATGGTCTGGCCGATCTACGCGCCGAGATTGGCCAATTGGTGGAGGCATGAATGACAATCCAGATCCAAACTGCAAATCTAGACACACCGGAATTCGCGGCGCTGATTGAGGCGCACGCCGAGCTCATGCTGAGCTTGTCACCGCCCGGCAGCTGTCACTTTTTGCCTATGGACGGCTTGCGCGATCCGGACGTCACCGTTTGGGAAATGCGCGATGGCGCGGCGCTGGTCGGCTGCGGCGCCTTAAAAGAGCTGTCACCCACGCAGGGTGAGCTGAAATCCATGCACACGCTCGCCACCCATCGCGGGGCCGGTCTTGGACGTAAAATGCTGGACTATATTCTGGCCGAAGCCCGCGCACGCGGCTATGCGAAGATCAGTCTCGAAACCGGCAGCCAAGACGGCTTCAAACCCTCGCGCTCGCTCTATGCCAGCAATGGCTTTGAGCTTTGCGAGCCGTTCGCTGATTATGTCGTCGATCCGAATAGCGTGTACATGGCCCTCGACTTATCCGCACACGGATAATTTGTCTTAAGAGCGACATGAAAGCTTCGCTCAACTGTTACAGACAATGACTACCGCGGCCCCAAACAGCCACACAGAGCGTTTGGAGCCTCCCACATGAAATCCCGACTATTCACAACAGTATCCGCCCTTCTCATCACCGCTTTTGCGACCCCGGCCTTGGCCCAGGAGTCTGCTTCTAATGATGAACTTCGCCAAAACACAATCACTGTGACTGTGCAAAAGCGCGAGCAAATCCTGCGCGACGTGCCGGTCGCCGTCAGCGCCGTTGACGCGGAGCGCCTGGCTGATCTCGGCCTCGCAGAATTTGATCAATTGGCGCGATTTGTTCCCGGCTTTGAAGTTCAAGAGCAAAGCCCAAACAATCCCGGTTTCGTGATTCGCGGCATCACGTCAGACAGCGGCGAGTCAAATATCGAACCGCGCATCGCCGTCTTCCAAGACGGCATCTCGATTTCGCGCTCACGCGGCTCGGTGGTTGAACTTTTCGATCTTGAGCGCGTCGAAGTTGCCAAAGGCCCGCAACCGACTTTGTTCGGCCGCGGCGCTTTGATTGGCGGGGTGAACGTCATCCAAGCCAAACCGCAATTTGATTTCGGGGCCTCGGCCAGTGCCGGGATTGGGAATTATAATGAAGTCTTCGCTGAAGGGCATATCACCAATGCGCTGGTCGAAGACACGCTGGCATTTCGACTGTCGGGACGCCTGCGCCAACGCGATGGCTATGTCGAAAGCCTAAACCCAAACGAAGAAGATTTTAACAGCCAGGATATGTATGCGCTTCGGGCGGGCCTCACCTTCACGCCCAGCGACAGCCTGCGCTTTGACCTGATCGCCAATTATCAGGAAGACACACCCAGCGGAACGAGCTTTAAGTCCGGCGCCTTCGAACCGGCGCCCGGCGCGTCCACTGAAGCTTGGGAGCCCGCCAATCTGAACAGTTTTGGCGACTTTCTCGGCGGCAAAAAACTCGGGCTGGACCGGG
>JBCBYJ010000328.1:0-1788 GCA_039815905.1 Pseudomonadota bacterium
ATCGATCGAAGAACTGATTTTGAGTTCCGGAGACATTGCGCAGCAGATCAAGGACATTCCTGATGGGGGAATGGTTCAAATTCAGATTTTGGACTAACGCCTGCTTTGACGCCGGTAGCGGACGCAAATGTTGATCCGCTGCTGCCGGTGTTTATATGAAGTCGACGAAATATCGGGAGTTATTATGAAGCTTGAAACGAAGGGCGGTCGACTCACGTTGGGGAGCGCTTACAAGCTGATAGTATGGGGATGGGTATTATCGTGGGGGGCACTATTTGGCCTGATATTGTTGTTGCTTCTTGCCATAACATTGTTGACCGGAGAGATGACAGTAAATGGAGAAATCGTGAGCGGTCGGGTTGAAGTTCTATCCGCCATGGCTCCAATTGTTGTGCTATTTCCAATCATTGTCATACTGCACGCGTTTATGTTTGGCGGCTTCATCACTTTGGGACTTTGGCTTTATCGCTTCAAACGTCCCATTGAAGTCATTCCCGAACACGATCTGAATACGTTTTAGGCCGCAAACTGATGTCTGCTAAGACGCCGATCATGGCGGAGAAGGACCGTCCAAACAAGGCTAGACGCGCGATGACCGCATTGACGCCCTTCAGTGACAATCGCTCATCCAATGATAATGACGTTGCGTATGGCTTTTGAGATGACTTATTCTTTGGACCAAGCGACTGAGCTTGAAAAAATAGACGGCAATCGGTTTCGGCGTGACGTCGATGAGACGTGGTGGAATTTCGATAATGCGTTTGGCGGGTGGGCCGCCGCGACGGCCTTTTCAGCGATCCAGGCGCGGGAGGATTGCCGAGGCGAGCTCCTGAGCTTGAATGCGGTGTTTCCCCGGCCGATTAAGAGCGGCCAGATTGAAGTTCAAACTGAGCTGCTCGCCAGACGCACTCAATCTGATTTTTGGCGGGTAACCATCGTCAGCGGCGCGCAACCGGACGACACCTTAGTGGCTTTCGATATCGTGATGGGGCGAAAGCGGGCGCTTGATGAAGACAGTTTCGAAAAGATCCCACCAGACGCACCGGAGCCCGACTCGCTTGAACAAATGAACATGGAAGGCATGGGTCCTGTCTGGTTGCAGCACTATGACCAACGGCCATTTATCGGCACGCCTTTTACGCGAAATGTCCGGCCCAGAAATTGCGCGTGGGTGTCTCACAAGGATGGACGCCCGATCGACACCAAGGGCCTGATCGCGCTGTGCGATACGCCAATGCCGAGAGTGTTCTTCACCGCCACGACCCCCAGGTTTGGCTCGACCATATCGTTTTCAGTCAGCTCGACCTGCGGCGAAGACGTGCTCAATGCCCTGCAGACCAAACGCGTGCTCATAGAAGCAGATAGCCGGAATGTTGGCCGAGGCAGCTATGACCAACTCGTCAATATTTGGTCGGAATGTGGATCGCTCTTGTCGGTTTCAAATCAAACCGCAGTCTTTCGCTAGATCGCGTTCGCCTGCAAGTGGCGCGTCCGCCCCCATCCCAGACCGGCATCAAAGCGGAATATTGTCGTGCTTTTTCCACGGATTGCTCAGCTCTTTCCCGCGCAGCGCGCGCAAGGATTTGGCGACGCGGCGACGGGTTGAGTGCGGCATGATGATGTCGTCAATATAGCCCTTCTTTGCGGCGACATAGGGATTGGCGAAATTGTCTTCATAGCTCTTTGTGTGCTCAGCGATTTTGTCCGGGTCACCTAGATCGCTGCGGAAGATGATTTCGACGGCGCCTTTGGCGCCCATCACGGCAATCTCAGCCGTCGGCCAGGCAT
>JBCBYJ010000329.1:0-1775 GCA_039815905.1 Pseudomonadota bacterium
ACGAACAATTTCCCAATCTTAGATCAAAATGCAAGAAGATTGAGAAATATTTTGGCCCCAAATCAGGTACGCTCATTTCAAACACGAAAGGAGTTCCCCATGCTGATCGGCGTCCCGAAAGAAATCAAAAACCACGAATACCGCGTAGGTCTAACGCCCGAAAGCGTGGCCGAACTCGTTGCAGACGGTAACATGGTCTTGGTTGAAACCAATGCCGGGATCGGGATCGGCGCAGATGATGCAGCCTATTTGGCCAATGGTGCGCAAATCGTCTCGACCGCCAAGGACGTGTTCGAGCGTGCCGACATGATTATTAAAGTCAAAGAACCCCAGGCCGTCGAGCGCGCGATGTTGCGCCATGGTCAGATTCTCTACACTTATCTCCACTTGGCCCCTGACCCAGAACAGACAAAAGACTTGATCAAATCTGGCGCGGTTTGCATCGCCTATGAAACGGTGACGAGCGACGATGGCGATTTGCCTTTGCTGAAACCGATGAGCCAAGTCGCAGGACGTCTCGCGATCCAAGTTGGCGCGGCAGCGCTGCAAAAGAATGCGGGGGGACGCGGTGTCTTGCTTGGCGGCGTCCCTGGCGTCGCCCCGGCCAAAGTGCTCGTCATTGGCGGCGGGGATGTGGGCTTCAACGCCGCGCAAATGGCCGTCGGCATGCAAGCGGAAGTCACCATTCTAGAACGCGACAATCGGGTCATGGAGCGTCTCTCCGCGCACTTTGGCGCAGCCGCGAAAGTCATCCGTTCGACGCCAGTCCTCTTGAGCGAATTGCTGAAATCCACGGACATGGTGGTTGGCGCGGTATTGATCCCAGGTGCGACCGCCCCGAAACTGATTACGCGTCCCATGCTGAAGACGATGCAAAAAGGCGCCGTTCTGGTTGATGTGGCGATCGATCAGGGCGGCTGCTTTGAAACCTCGCATCCAACCACCCATGACGACCCGACCTATGAGGTCGATGGCATTGTCCATTATTGCGTCGCTAACATGCCGGGTGCCGTGGCGCGCACCTCTACCTATGCCTTAAACGCGGCGACCCTTGTCCATGCCAAGCGCATTGCGCGCCTCGGCTGGAAAGGCGCTCTGTCCCAAGACCCTCACCTCTTAAACGGGCTGAATGTGTGTGAAGGCCACCTCACTTACAAAGCCGTTGGTGAAGCGCTTGGGATTGAAACGCGGGAGGCTCGCGAATTGGTCGCTTAAGCAACGCTCCGGCGTCGGCGCGTGCCCAAAATTTGCTCGCGTTTACCAAATTCTGTCCACTTGGAGTACAGGGCCGCAAGGGATTGCTGATCTAGCGCTCGAATTATTGCAACACTCTAAGGATCAGAGTCGATCTGAAATCCATCGCCGATTATCTTGCATGAGAGCTTCAGATGACGAAAAACCTTCGCGCCGTTTTGTTTACTGTCTTGTTGGGACTGGCCAGCTGCGCGCAAGCGCCCGCTGCGCCGGTCGAAGACCCCGCTCCGAGCGCGGTCATGGTGCCGCTAGACCCGACCCCTCGCCTGGCAATCTTGGCGGCCTATCAGCCTGAAATCGAAGCCCTTCTGCCGAGCCTCGATGGGGCAACAGAGTATCAAGTGAACGGCGTCGAGTTTTACACTGGCAAAATGGAAGGCGTCGACGTCGTAGTCTTTTTGACCAAGATCGCCTCAATTTGAAAATGGTCAATTACGAGCTGTGTGTTCATCGCCGCATTGACCAGGCTGATCCCGGTCAAAAAGACTACGACGTCGACGCCTTCCATTTTGCCAGTGTAA
>JBCBYJ010000032.1:0-12123 GCA_039815905.1 Pseudomonadota bacterium
AGCTGCGCTGGGCTGTCACAGACAAGTTCCTGGTCACAGCCGCTTATACAAGCACTGAAGTCGTGAACTTGACCATTCTGGAAGAAGGCTCGCAATTCAGCTTCCTTGGTGCCGAAGATCTTTCCAGCGTTAATCCGATCCTTCACTATGGCGGTCAACCGGGAGGTCTCGTTTCATCAGGCGGCACCAGAGATGACGCAAAGCGTGCGGGTATTCCTGAGAACCTGTACTCTTTGACAGCCACTTATGAGTTCGATAACGGGCTGGCGCTTTCCGGCAGCGTTACCGATGTTGAAGAGGTTTTCTCCGGTCAGTCACAAGCCGTAACCCTTCCAGCTTACACACTAGTTGATCTGGGCGCGTCTTATGAGTTCGAGAACTGGCTTCTTCGCTTAAACATCAAAAACGCAACGGACGAAGAATACTTCCGAGCCAACTTTACCGAACTGTTCGGCAGCACAATCGTTCTGCCAGAGCAGCCGCGGAGCGTCCAAGCCTCGATCATTTATAAGTTCTAAGTCTAGGAACACCCAAGAATAGAAACGCCCCGCAGATCCGTCTGCGGGGCTTTTTTCTTGATCGTTAAAACTTAAGCCATCAGTCGACGCAGAGACTCGTTTGCTCGGCGGTGAATATCGGCGAGGTCTACCCCGTGCAGACGCCCCTCCTCGACCACGCGGCGGCCATCGATAAACACATCGCGCGGGCGAATGCCGGCACACAAGACTAAAGCCGCGATCGGGTCCCAAACGCCCAATGCCGCCAGTCCCGATCTGTCCCAAAGCACCAAATCGGCGCGCATGCCGGGCGCGAGGTATCCGCACGACTCCCAGCCCAAGACCTCAGCGCCGCCGCGGGTCGCGAGCCGTAAGGCTTCTCGCGCTTGAAATCCGTCAGCGCCATGCAGAGCGCGCTGAAACAACAGGGCTTGGCGCGCCTCCAAAAGCACCTGACTGGAATCATTGGAGGCCGCGCCATCGACGCCCAGACCAACCGAGACGCCCGCCGCTCGCATCGCCTTGATCGGCGCAATCCCAGACCCTAAACGGCCATTCGATCCCGGACAGTGCGCAACTTTGGTGCCTGTTTCGGCGAAGCGTTTAACCTCGCTCGGGTCGAGCTGAACACAATGCGTGTGCCAGACGTCCTCGCCCACCCAGCCGAGCTGTTCGGCATACTCCCCCGGCCGACAGCCAAACTTTTCAAGCGAATAGTCTACATCCTCGATGTTCTCAGCCAGATGCGTGTGCAAGCGCACCGTCTTGTCGCGCGCAAGCGCGGCAGAGTCCCGCATAAGGTCGCGACTGACAGAAAATGGCGAGCAAGGCGCGACCCCGATCCGAACCATCGCCCCTGGCGACGGATCATGAAATGCGTCAATCACCCGGATCGTATCGTCTAGAATGTTCGCCTCATCTTCGACCAAAGAGTCGGGGGGCAAACCGCCTTTACTTTCGCCGATGCTCATGCTGCCGCGGGTTGCGTGCAGGCGCATGCCGAGGGTTTCGGCGGCCGCAATTGTATCCTCCAGCCGCACGCCATCGGGATACACATAGTGATGATCGCTGGTCAGGGTGCAGCCCGTCAGTAAAAGCTCCGCCAGCGCGGCTTGTGCGGACACAAACACATCTTCGGGTCGGTACCGCGACCAAATCGGATACAGGGATTGTAGCCAGACAAAGAGACTCGCATCGATCCCGGCGGGCACCGCGCGAGTCAGCGTCTGAAACATATGGTGATGGGTGTTGACCAGCCCTGGCGTGATCACAGTGCCCGACGCATCGATCACGGTATCGGCCTTGTCCCGCCAGGCGCTCAAGGTGGACATGGGTCCGAGGGCGCGAATCACCCCGTCTTCGAAGAGGATTGATCCGGCGGTAATCTCGGTCCCATCATCGTCCATCGTGGCGATGATGTCGGCATTTTGGACTAATGTAACACTCATTCTTCGCTTGTATTCCGTTCATCTTGTGGCTCTGGCACCACCAGATTGAGACCAATCGCTAGAAACGTTGCTGGCAGCAATCCAGACGATAACAGAATTCGCGGCATTTCGGGCAAATGTTGCAACGCATCGGGTTCGAGTTGCAAGCCAAACCCTAGCGATAAGGAGACCGCGAATATCAACATGTTGCGCTGGTTCCAATTCACTTTGGACAGGATCGATAGCGCCGCAGAGATCACCATTCCAAACATAATGATAACCCCGCCCCCTAAAACCTGAATGGGAATTGTCGTGACCAGGGCGCCAATTTTCGGCACCAAGCCACAGATCATCAGAAACACAGCGCCGCACGTGACAATATGGCGGCTCATCAGCCCGGTCATTGCGATGAGGCCGACATTTTGGCTGAACGAGGTATTTGGCAAAGATCCAAACAAGGCCGCCAGAAACGACCCGACCCCATCCGCCAGCGTCGCGCCTGAAAGCTCTTTATCGGTGGCTTCGCGTCCGGCGCCAGCCTCGGTAATTCCGCTGACGTCGCCAACGGTCTCAATCGCCGAGATAAGTCCCATAAAACAGAAGCCGACAATTGCCGGGGCTGAGAGTTCAAAGCCAAAGCGAAACGGGTCTGGCAAAGTCAGCCAGCTTGCCGCAGACACCGTCGACAGGTCGATCAATCCAAACGGTACCGCCAAGATATAGCCCGCCAATAAGCCGAGTAAGATGGACGCGGTGGACAACAGACCGCGCCCAAAAAACTTAAGACCGAGCGTCGTGATCAACACACTGCCCGCAAGCAGCCAGCTTTGCCAATCACCATAAGCGTCTGTGCCTTTCGCTGGCACGCCTCCGGCTGAATATTGAATGCCAACTTTGACCAAGGACAAGCCAATCATGGCCACCACCAAGCCGGTGATCAATGGCGGCATCGCGAACCGTAAGCGCCCAATAAACGGCGCAAGCAGGGCATGAAACAAGCCGCCCGCGAGCGCGCCTGATACCAATGCCGCCATGCCAGATACGCCCGTACCGGCGACGATCGGAACCATCACTGGCAAGAAGGCAAAACTCGTCCCCTGAACGATGGGAAGCCGGGCGCCCAGCGGCCCTGCTCCAATCGTTTGGAACAAGGTTGTGATGCCCGCAAAGAACATCGACATTTGGATCAGATAGATCAAATCCGATGGATCTTCGGACCCGTAGCCAAAGCCCGCCGCCCCGGCAACGATGATGGCCGGGGTGACATTGCCAATGAACATTGCCAGGACATGTTGGATGCCGAGCGGGATGGAGATGCTGAGCGGCGGGAAATAGTCCGGGTCGCGCATCTGCGCGCCGCTCATGCGAAACCGGGTCGGCGCGCGCGGCTCAGGACGGGGCGGCACCGTCAAGGTCTAGCCATCCAAGAAGATGAATTTAAGCAGGAAGAGAATCGCCAAAACCGCGACGCTGGGACTGAGCTGTTGCCACTTGCCAGAGCCGAGTTTCAAAGCCGCATAGGCGACAAAGCCGAGCCCAATCCCGGTTGCGATCGAATAGGTGAGCGGCATGGCCACTGCGGTAATCACAGCCGGCACAAATGCCGTCATATCATCCCAATCGACCGATGCCAGGCCGCCGACCATAACGCATCCGACGAACACCAAGGCTGGACCCGTCGCGTAAGCTTGAATGGCTCCGGCCAGCGGCGCGAAGAACAGGGCCAACAAGAATAATGAGGCAACAACGACCGCCGTTAGACCGGTTCGCCCGCCAGCCTTTACACCGGCTATGCTCTCAACATAGCTGGTGGCCGAAGAGGTTCCGACCATCGCTCCCACCATGGTCGCCGTTGAGTCCGCAAGCAGCGCTTTGCGCAATCCGACGACATGCCCTTTCTCATCAAGCAAGCCCGCCCGATGCGCGACAGCCACCAAGGTGCCCGCGGTGTCGAACAGATCCACAAATAGGAATGAAATCACGATCACGACCAAGCCGATCTCGAAGACTTGCGTCCAGTCCAGTGCGAACAAGGTTGGGGCAACTGATGGCGGCGCAGATACAATCGCGCTGGGCTCGGCAACCCCGAGCAGGACCCCGGCAATCGTGATGGTCAGCATGCCCAACAATATCCCGCCCGGAACGTTTCGCGCTTCCAATACGACAATCAAGATGAAGCAAAAAATGGCGAGCAAAGTCGGCGTGGCGGATAAGTCCCCCAAGCCGACCAGCGTCGCTGGATTGTCGACAACGATGCCGACGCTGGTGAGGCCGATCATGATCAAAAACAGCCCGATCCCGGCGGAAATTGAGAGTTTGAGTTCAAGCGGGATTGAATTGATCACCCATTCCCGGATCGGCAGGACGCTGATGATCACAAACAACACGCCAGACAAGAACACCGCCATGAGCGCCGCTTGCCATGGGATGCCCATCCCGAGCACCACGCCATAGGTGAAGAACGCATTCAAGCCCATGCCAGGCGCAATCGCGATTGGAAAATTCGCATAGAGCCCCATGATCAGGGTGCCAATCGCGGCTGAAAGACAGGTCGCGACGAAGACTGACCCGGTGTCCATGCCCGCATTCGCGAGAATGTCCGGATTGACGAAAATGATGTAAGACATCGCTAGAAAGGTCGTAAAACCAGCGACGACCTCTTTGCGGATTGTGCTGCCCCGATCGGTGATTGAGAAATATTTCTCGATCATGCTGGTTCTCCCTTCCCCATCATTTCGCGTGCCCTCGTTTGGTCTATCTTCTGGCCATTCAAAGATCTCGGGACGCCAACATCAATGCCTATGACTGCCGCTTTTTGGATTGTCTGCGCATCGCTGCAATTTGCCTGTCTGAAGGACAGCTTTGCTCGCTTTTTGGGCCAACCGGTGATCGAGTGATTGCAGCGGGTATCTCGCCGACGCTCAAGTGCTTGCCGGAAAGGCACACACAGGCATCTGTTTAATCGACACTTTTTTCCGAAACCAAAATTTGTGATCTGATTTTTAGATCGGTCAAATTCAGACCGCGCTTTGGGAAATGCTTGCCCAATACAAATGGCGCAGATTATGACAAACTCTGAAGTTCGAGGCATATTTCGTTCGAAATGATTGAGGCATAGATGATCCAATTCCTATTGGACGGCGAGATTCGACGGATCGAGACGTTTGACCCAACTCAAACCGTGCTCGAATGGCTGCGTGAAGATCAGCGGCGCATGGGCACGAAAGAGGGCTGCGCGGAAGGCGATTGCGGCGCCTGCACCATCGTCATTGGCGATCTTCAAAATGATCAAATCCGCTACCGCGCGGTCAATGCATGCATCTATTTTCTACCGATGCTGGATGGCAAAGAGTTGATCACCGTTGAGTCTTTGGGGACCCCGCACGACCTGCACCCCGTTCAGACGGCAATGGCGGACGGCAATGGCACACAATGCGGGTTTTGCACGCCCGGATTTGTGATGTCGCTATTTGCGCGATACCAAGACACGGACCCGGCATTGCCAGCCGATATAGACGATATTCTCGCCGGAAACCTATGTCGCTGCACGGGATATGCCCCGATCCAAAAAGCCGCTGAGTCGGTTCGCCAGGACCCCACTCACAAACCTAAATTTGGCGGACCAGACACAATCGCCGCTTTGAACTCTATTCAGCCAACGCAAAGCGTTGCGTTCGCGTTTGAAGATGCGAATTTTGAAACGCAGCGCCATTTTTTCGCACCGCAAACAGAGCTGGAACTGTCGGCGCTCTTAAAGACAAACCCGTCCGCAACCCTCGTCGCTGGGGCGACGGATGTTGGCCTTTGGGTGACGAAGCAACATCGCTTACTCGGCACCGTCATCTCATTGAATGAGATCAAGGCGCTGCAATCCATCGAACAAGACGGACCGGATTTGAGAATGGGCGCGATGGTTCGCTATTCCGACGCATGGGCGACGCTGAGCAAGCTGCATCCGGACATTGGAGAATTGGTGCGCCGGCTCGGCTCTGTTCAAGTTCGAAACAGCGGCACAATTGGCGGCAATATCGCCAATGGCTCTCCGATTGGCGACACGCCCCCCCCTCTCATCGCTCTGTCAGCACGTCTCGAGCTTGGCAGCGCAGAGGGCCGCCGCGTTTTGCCATTGGAAGACTTCTTCTTGGACTATGGCAAGCAAGACTTGCGACCCGGCGAATATGTGCGCGCCATCCTGATCCCACCGCTCGATCCACAGACCCTGTTTCGGACCTACAAGATTTCGAAACGGTTCAACCAAGACATTTCCGCCCTGTGCGGTGCATTTGGGATCGACCTGAAGGATGACCAGGTCGTCGCCGCTCGGGTCGCATTTGGCGGACTCGCCGGCACGCCGAAACGCGCACCCGCCTGCGAAGCTGCCCTCATCGGGTCGCCTTGGAGCGCTGAAACCATCACCCGCGCTATGGCCGCTTTAATCGAGGATTTCACGCCGCTATCCGATATGCGCGCCTCCAGCGACTATCGGATGAAGACGGCGCAAAACCTGTTGCGCAAAGTCTTTTTAGAGTCGCAGCTTGCGACCCGCACTCGAATTTTGCAGGTGACCTAAGCCATGCTTGAACGCACCCAACGCCCGGCGCGCCCGGCAAAGATCTCGGGCGATGTGCACGACGCCCGCAGCCACGATAGCGCGCATCTGCATGTCTCGGGGCAGGCGCAATACATTGATGATCTCCCAGAACCAACCGATTGTTTGCACGTCTATGTCGCCATGTCCGAACGCGCGCACGCAAAGATCTTGAAGCTTGATGTCGCAGCGGTCCGATCCGCGCCCGGCGTGCAATGTGTGATCAGCGCCGAGGATATTCCGGGCGAAAATGATATCGGTCCTGTCATTCACGATGATCCGGTCTTTGCAGAGCACGTGGTCCAATATCATGGCCAACCGATATTCGCAGTCGCAGCCACATCGCGAAAGGCTGCGCGCTTGGCAGCGATGCGCGCGACCGTTCGCTATGAAGACAAACCTGCCCTGCTGACCCTAACGGAAGCGCGCGCGCACGATGAAACCGTTGAACCGCCGCAAGTCATGCGCCTCGGCAATGCTCAAGCGGCGCTGTCTTCCGCGCCCGTATCCCTAACCGGATCATTCGAAATGGGAGGCCAGGATCATTTCTACCTCGAAGGCCAGATCGCGCTGGCGGTTCCCGGCGAAGATGGCGCGCTAAAACTCTATAGTTCCACACAAAACCCAACCGAAGCGCAGCATTTGATCGCCCATCTCCTGCATAAGCCTAGCGCGGCTGTGACCGTTGAAGTGCGCCGGATGGGCGGCGCCTTTGGCGGCAAAGAAACGCAGTCCACTCTGGTCGCGGCGATCGCAGCTTTAGCGGCGGAGAAAACCGGTCGCCCAGCCAAGCTACGGCTGGACCGCGATGATGATATGATCATGACCGGAAAGCGGCACGATTTCGCGATTGAATATCAAGCTGGATTTGATGAGACCGGGCGGTTGCAAAGCGCGATCTTTGATTTGTCATCACGCTGCGGCTTCTCAACCGATTTGTCTTTGTCGATCAATGATCGTGCGATGTTCCATAGTGACAATTGTTACTTTCTCGGAGCGGCCGAAATCACCTCGCATCGGTTTCGGACCAATACCGTTTCGAACACCGCGTTTCGGGGCTTTGGCGGCCCGCAAGGCATGCTCGGGGTCGAGCGTATGATGGACGAGATCGCCTTCTCCGTCGGGCGCGATCCCATCGATGTGCGCTTGGATAATCTGTATGGTGGCCCGGGAAGAGACCTCACCCCATATCATCAAACCGTAGAAGACACAGTCGCCCGCGAACTTATCGAAACGCTTGCAGAGACGTCGCAATACCGCGCGCGGCGGGCCGAGATTGAAGCCGAAAACTTAAGCGACAGCATCATCAAGCGCGGCATCGCCCTGACCCCGGTTAAATTTGGCATTTCGTTTACGGCAAAGCACCTTAACCAAGCTGGCGCGCTCATCCACGTCTTCACTGATGGCACCATCCAGTTGAACCATGGCGGCACCGAAATGGGCCAAGGTCTGTTTGTGAAAGTCGCGCAAGTCGTCGCGCATGAATTTCAAGTCGATATTGACCAGATTCAGATCATGTCGACATCGACAGAGAAAGTCCCCAACACCTCAGCCACCGCAGCCTCCTCCGGCTCGGACTTAAACGGGATGGCCGCCCAACAGGCGGCGCGCAAGATCAAAAACCGGCTCATCGAATTCTTGTCAAAGCGAGAGAATGTGCCCGCCGAAGAGATCGTATTTGAGGCGAATGAGATCCATGTCGGCCCCCAAACCCTGAGCTTCAAAGATGTGGTCAGCGCCGCCTATATGGCGCGCATATCGCTGTCAGCAACGGGATTTTATCGCACCCCCAAAATCCACTATGACCGCACCCTTCATCGCGGACGGCCTTTCTTTTACTTTGCCTATGGCGCCGCCGTGTCAGAGGTCGAGATCGATACATTGACCGGGGAAAACCGCGTTGTGCGAACGGATATTTTGCACGATGTCGGTCGCTCGCTTAATCCAGCGATTGATCTTGGCCAGATCGAAGGCGGGTTCATTCAAGGCATGGGGTGGCTGACGACGGAAGAGCTGGTTTTCGATGATCTTGGGCGGTTACGGACCCACGCGCCATCGACCTATAAAATCCCAACCAGTGCGGATCGTCCCGGCGTATTCAATGTCGAAATCTGGGACAAAGGGTGTAATCAAGAACACACGATCCATCACTCAAAAGCGGTCGGCGAGCCGCCTTTCATGTTGGCCATTTCCGTGTTTTCGGCGCTCACCCACGCCGTCTCGGGCGCAGCTCAGCACAAAGTCTTTCCATCTCTAGATGCTCCGGCGACGCCGGAACGTATTCTCATGGCCATAGAACAGGCGCGCGCGTCGGAGAGCTAAGCTAAGCCGTCGGCCCGTTTTGCGTAGCGCTGAGCCATCAGAGCGCAGCCGACCAATTGCAATTGGTGATAGAGCATTAATGGCAATAAGATCACCCCGAGCAATGGCGAGCCTGCGAACAGGATCTGAGCGATCGGCGCCCCATTGGCGAGGCTTTTCGTAGACCCACAAAATACCGCCGCGACTTCATCTTCCCGCGATAGATTTAACCGGCGCGAGGTGAGGATCGTGAAGCCAAAAGCCAATCCCAGAAGCACCAAGACCAATGCCAGCGTCACGAAGAGTTCGAGCGGGGTGAACCCTGACCAAATCCCGCCAGCGGTTGAGGTCGCAAACGACGTAAACACAATCAGCAATATGACGCTGCGATCGATCCAGGAAATGAACGGCTTATTCGCAACCAAAACCCGTTTGATCACAGGTCGCACCGCCTGACCCAGGACAAATGGGGCCAGCAGTGTGAGCGCGATGTTGATGACCGCATCCAATAGCGAGAATTGAACGCTCCCCGTTGCGGTGATGAGCGAAATCATCAATGGCGTCAGAACCAGCCCCAATAGGCCTGACAGGGTGGCGTTAAAGACCGCAACGGGTACGTTTCCCTTCGCCAAAACAGTCATCGCGACCGACGATGATATCGTCGATGGCAGCGCGGCCAGGAAGAAAAATCCGAGCCGAGACGATTCCGGCAAGACCGGCGCGAGCCCAAAATAGATTGCCAAACCCAAGATCGGGAAGATCACAAAGGTCGTCGCTTGAATGAGCGCATGCACCCTCCAATTCTTGACCCCAGACACGAGGTTTTCAGGCGCCAGGTTGGCGCCGTGCAGGAAAAAGACGAAGGCGATCCCGAATTTCGTCACGAGCCCTAAGCGAAGGGGACCATCGCTTGCCCCCAATTCTGGCAGCAAAAAGCCCAGAATAGCGCTCACCACCATCAGGGTCACAAAAAGGTCTGGGAGAAAGCGGCTCATAAAGGGTCCCTCATTCTGCACCACTGCCTGAGCGAATAATTGTTTCGCTGCGGTCTGAAATATGCAACGTAAATTCAAAGCCCCGAATTCAATTGAGGTCGCGGATAATGTTGATTAAACCTGGCTTACTCTATTTCAAACAAGCCATAAGAGATGGCTCCATTCGCAAAGCTGCGGATAGATTGCAAGTCGCTTCTTCTGCCGTCAATCGACAATTGCTCCAATTAGAGTCGGATTTGGGGGTCGAATTATTCGAGCGCTTGCCGCGCGGCATTCGACCGACAGCGGCTGGCGAGTTGCTGATGTCGCATATTCAAGAATGGTCTCAAGATGCCGAAAAATTGCGGCAGGACATTGGGCGCTTGAAAGGCGGTGCGCGCGGCACGATCCATATCGCTGCTGCCGAGAGCATCACCACAGATATCCTTCCGCAGGCCATGGCGAAACTGCAAATCAACTATCCGGGGATCGATTTCAATCTCATCTCTGGCGACAATTATCTCGTAAAATCGGCTTTGCTCGCCAAGGATGCTGATCTGGTCTGCGCGTTCGACATTGGCGGAACGACGCGAACCGAGACGGTGACATCGGTCAATGCGCCGATTGGGCTGATTACGCACCCAGATCATGTCCTCGCCAAGCAAGACTCCGTGTCGATTTCGGATTGTTTAGATCACCCGATCATTGCGCCGACGCAGAGCTGGCTCAATCATAGCGTTCTGAAGGATCTCATCGAAAATCCGGACCTGCCTTTTCAGATTGCCGCGCGGGTGGAGCGGATCGGCATGCTGCGAAATCTTGTCCGTTCAAATCTTGGAATTGCGTTCCTCTCCCCGATCGGATTGCGCCAAGACATATTGGATAAGAAGCTCGCCTGGAGACCGCTTTCAAAAGGCGTCAGTTTTCGAACCACGGTTTCATTGCTGGTGCCGAAAGGCCGTATTTTGGCCAATTACACGCGGGAATTGGTGGATCTCTTAAAAGACGGCTTGGACTCCCAGCAGGCGGCGATCGAGTAAGCCCTCACAGGATTGCGCCTCGCCCGAGACCGCGCGTTTTATTCGTCCTGCTATGCGCTGCGGCGTCTTGGCGCACGCCTTATTATTAGGCATAAAAGGCCTTTAAAAGATACCCATTTCGGCCGACCTGTGATTTAAGCGCATTTGTTTCTCCGTGACTTGAACCCTCGAAAGACCGATGCCAAAAAAGCACCACTCGATTCTCAAACACGGCCACCGCTCGGACCCTAAATGTCGATGATACACGCTTCAGAATCTGCCGATCTCGCGATCGAAAATGAGCTCGAAACGGCTCAATCCTTAGGCTTGATCGAAACAGCGGATGTTTTGGACGGCGTCGAAACCAATCTACAGCTTTTGAACCAGCATTTCGAAATCGTTGCCAGCGCTTTGCTCGAATTGGACCATGACCAAACATGACGCTGATGACGGCTTCTGCTGTAGAGACCGGCCAAGCGGTCCAAGCCGGACAGGTGTCTGCGCGAGACATGGTTGACGGCGCGCTGGCGAGAATCCACGCGCATGATGATGCGATTGGGAGCTTCACGCTGATCGCTGAAGAGTCGGCCCGAGCCGCGGCCGCAGAAATCGACTCACCGCGCTCAAAAGGATTAGAGATTGGCCCGCTTGCGGGGGTTCCCTTCGCGGCGAAGGATCTTTTCGACGTTCAAGGCGAAGTCACAACAGCCGGGGCAAAGCTGCGCAGCTCCGCCGCCAAAGCGACGTCCGATGCGCCCTTGATCGCGCGCATGAAAGCAGCCGGCGCGGTCTATATGGGCCGACTAAATATGGATGAGTTTGCCTATGGGTTCGCAACGGTGAACGCCCATTTTGGCACGACGCGGAATCCGCACGATTATGAGCGACTGGCTGGCGGGTCGTCAGGCGGGTCTGCCGCGGCCGTTGCGGCGGGTCTCGTGCCGGTGACGCTGGGGTCCGACACGAACGGCTCGGTCCGCGTGCCCGCAAGCTTATGCGGATTGTTCGGCTTACGCCCGACGCATAATACCCTGCCCATGAGCGGCGTTTTTCCGTTTGTGGAACGCCTCGACACAGTCGGTCCCTTTACGCGGACCATTGAAGATATGGCGACGGTGTTTCGCGTCTTGGCGGACCTACCACCGCCAAAGCGTCGGACGCGCGCGTTTAAAGTGGCGCGATTGGATGGCTGGTTTCGACGCAATGGCGACCCAGATGGCAATGACGGTGTCGACACCGTTGCCGCAGCGTTCGGCGAAGCCCCTTTGATCGAATTGCCGCTCACGGAAGCGGCGCGCTCGGCCGCGTTTTTGATCA
>JBCBYJ010000330.1:0-1771 GCA_039815905.1 Pseudomonadota bacterium
TCCCCAGAAGGCGCGCTTTTCGCGATCGATGCGTGCGGCGCAGCTGGGGAAAATGTTGATCTCAACCTCTATGCAAAGGCCGACCTAAACACGATCCCGTTTCGCGGCCCGTTCGCCGCGATCACCACCGCAGGCGCCGTTTCGGGGTGGGCGCGTGTGCTGTCAGAAGCCCAAAGCAATCTGTCGCTGGAGACCTTGCTCAGCGCCGCGATTGGCCATGCTGAAAACGGTGTCGCGGTAACTGAAAGCGGCGCGGCGCTTGCGGCGAGCAAAGATGCCGAACTTGCTGGAAATGCCGGCTATGCCAGTGTTTTTCGACCCGCGGGTCGGCCGCTACAGGCGGGCGAGACGCTTCATCAACCTGCCCTCGCCCAAACGCTGAAACGACTGGTACAGAATGGTCTTCACGACTTCTATTCCGGCGAGATCGCGGCCGATTTGAGTGAAGACCTCGCCGCGGCAGGCAGTCCGATTACCGCCTCAGACTTGGCGACACATGAGGCATTTAAGACCACTCCTCTCGCGACCCGCGCCTGCGCCGCGGATCTGTATAATTTTCCGCCGCCAACCCAAGGCCTCAGTTCTCTGTTGATTTTGGCGCTCTATGACCGCCTGGGCATCGAGACAGGCGAAGGATTTGCGCACGTTCATGGCCTCGTCGAGGCCACAAAAAGAGCCTTTGCCCTGGCGCGCAAAATCGAGCTTGGAGATCCGGACTTGATGTTGCGATCAGCGCAATCCGTTCTCGACGATCCGGCCCTTCTCGAAACATTGGTCGATCAAATTGACATGACCAGCGCCAGCCCATGGCCGGAGCCGACCGAACCTGGTGACACCACTTGGTTCGGCGCGATGGACAATAACGGCTGGGCCGTGAGCGCGATCCAATCGACATATTTTGAGTTTGGCTCTGGCGTGACCTTGCCGAAAACGGGCGTCACCTGGCAGAATCGCGGAGCGAGTTTCAGGCTCGCTGATCGTGGCTGGAATGCGCTTCGACCGGGTCGCAAACCCTTTCACACGCTCAACCCGGCAATGGCCTTATTCGATGATGGTCGCGCGATGGTCTACGGCACCATGGGCGGTGAGGGCCAGCCACAAACGCAAGCGGCGATTTTTACCAGATACGCGAAATATGGAATGGATTTGCAGGACGCTGTCTCGGCGCCGCGCTGGTTGCTTGGGCGCACGTGGGGCGAAACAAGCACCAGCTTGAATTTAGAGAGCCGATTTGACAGCGCGCTCATCAATGCGCTCAAAAATGCTGGGCATGAGGTCGAGATCCTCGCTGATTTCTCTCAAACCATGGGGCATGCGGGCGCGCTCGTTCGCCACCCGAGCGGGGCCTTTGAAGGCGCGTCTGATCCTCGCAGCGACGGAGAAGCCAGCGGATGGTGATCACCCTAGATTCCAATATTGGCATTTCGGGTGCGCGCGTGGTTCAGCGCTGCGACCGCCTCGGCGTTCAGCCGTTTAGCGACATCGAAAAAGGCTTGTTCCGCGCCTATTTGATGCCCGCGCATGCGGCGACGATAAACACGGTTGCCACTTGGATGACCGAGGCCGGGATGTCGACCCGAATTGATGGCGCCGGAAATTTGATTGGTCGCTATGAAGGCGATGAACCAGACGCGCGAGCCCTGATCATTGGCTCACACTTAGACAGTGTCTATGATGCGGGCCTGTATGATGGTCCGCTCGGCGTTCTGTTAGGCATTGAATGTGTTGCTTCGTTGCAGGCTGCCGGGCGACGATTGCCCTTTGCGATTGA
>JBCBYJ010000331.1:0-1758 GCA_039815905.1 Pseudomonadota bacterium
GAATGTCTCAGCCGCATCAAACTCAATTTCAATCGACTGGTTTGCAGGATCGATTTCGATCAGTCTCCAGCCCAGCAATTTTGCAACCGGCGGCGCGTCATGGGTGTCAAACGGGGTGGTGGGCATAGATCGCTCCTCAGCTGAGGCAGAGGATACACCGCGGCACTGACGGGTTTTGTCAGCAGCGCGCGGGCCTGCGGCGCGGTCCCTTTTGGAGGCTCATCCCCCAATTGCGGTATGCGACATCGCGCAGGGCCCTCTAGTCCTGTGCTCAGGGCGGGACGCACGCGGAGGGCGCGACGATTTTCCATCCTCCAAAACCGTGATGCCGATCTGGCAAATCAGTCTTCCCGAAGGACCGTTTCAACATAAACTCATCGCTGCCCTTGGCCGAAGCGACTCCCCGCTTTGTTTAAGCGTCTCCGAAGCGGCCATCTTCGACAATCGCGTCATAGTCGGCTTGGATTTGCGCATATTTCATATCAATGCCGATTTTCATGGTCTTGTGCGTGAAGATATAGAGCCGGTTCGCTTCGACGCATTCGGCCACCCAATCGGCGACCGCGTTTGGATCCAGGCCGCCCCGAATGACTTCGTTCATGACCTGGAACGTTGGATCATCTTTCGCCGCTTCGGCGGTGGTCTCGCTGGATGGCGCGTCGAAGCCCGTGGTGTGGATATTGGTATTGACCCAGCCCGGACACAGCACGCTGACGCCAATATTGTGCGGTTTCAACTCGGCTTTCAAGCCTTCTGAATAGCCGACCACAGCATATTTCGTGGCATTGTAAGGCCCCATGCCGGGCGGCGCCACATGTCCCGCCATGGATGCGGTATTGATGAAATGTCCGCCCTCGCCATGCGACTGGATCAGCGGCGTAAACACTTCAACGCCATAGACCACGCCCAAGAGATTGATATCGACAATCCAGCGCCAGTCTTCGAGCGGGATTTCACCCGGCTGACCGCCTGTGCCGACACCGGCATTATTGGCAACGATATGGACTTTGCCAAAATGATCGATGGTCGCCTGCGCGGCCGCTTTGACTTGCTCCACATCCGCGACATCGCACACCACAGAGGCGATCTCATTGCTGTCCTTGGAGAGCTCGGCGACGGCCTTTTGCAAGCCCGCTTCATCGCGATCGGCAAGCATGACGCGGGCGCCGCGATTTAAAAAGCTCCGCGCCATTGCCAGACCCAAACCACTGGCACCGCCGGTCACAAAGGCCACGCGGCCTTGAATATCGCTCATTTCCACTCTCCTAAAAAACAGATGGATGGCCTAAAAAACAGACGGATGGCCTCAAAAACAAACGGCCTGCTCGGCGCGCGCGGCAGGCCGTTTTGAGCATTCTAGGTCTGGCGCATATTAGGCGTCGACTGTGCCCTTCATGAAGCCCGCAAGGCGTTCATTGATGATTTGATCGGCTTCCGACATGATCCGGTCGACCAATTCTTGGCAGGTCGGAATGTCATAGATCAGTCCGGCCACCATGCCGCACGACCAAGCGCCAGCATCCATGTCGCCATCCATCATGATGCGCGGATAAACCCCCGCAACTTCATCAATAATGTCTTCAAATTTGAGATTATCGCCGAGCGCTTTCTCTTTCTCCAATAGGCGCTCAACAGCGCCATTGGTGAGCACCCGCTCAGTATTGCGCAGAGACCGCATGACCAGACGCGTATCAAGCTCAGATGCCGCGACGATGGCTTGCTTCACATTCTCATGCACGGGCGCTTCTTTGGTTGCGA
>JBCBYJ010000332.1:0-1758 GCA_039815905.1 Pseudomonadota bacterium
AGGAAGGCTTCCTCCGCTCCGAAACCAGCCTGGTCCAGACGATTGGCCGCGCCGCCCGCAATGCCGACGCGCGCGTCATCCTCTATGCCGACCAGGAAACCGGCTCAATCCAGCGCGCCATGGGCGAGACCGAACGCCGCCGGGCCAAGCAGGAAGCCTACAATCTCGAACACGGCATCACCCCGAAAACCATTGAGCGCGAAGTCGCCGACATTCTCGGCGCCCTCGGCGAATCCCGCCCGGACAAGCGCCAGCAGCTAAAAGGCGGCAAATCCCGCAAACTGCGCGGCGTCGCCGAAGACACAGCCAGCTTCGAGGCAGCCCCAGGCCACAATCTACAGGCCGCGATTGCCGACCTCGAAGCGCGCATGCGCGAAGCCGCCGCCGATTTGGAATTCGAAGAAGCCGCCCGCCTCCGCGACGAGGTGAAAAAACTGCGGGAACGCGATTTGGATATTGGCATTGGCTAGCGCGCCCATCCGGCGCTACAAAACCAAAATGCCGATATGCACCACAGACACGCTGATCAAGCCGCGCAGCTGGGCTGTGCCCGTCGAGCAAACAGACGACGCGCGCGGACGCTGGGAACTCAGCCTCAACATGCCCTATGACAAAGACGTCGCGCTCGGCAAAGCCATTCTTGCGCCGATGAGCGCCAACGGCCTGTTCAGCGTCCGGTCTTGGCTAACCCTCACGCATGACGGCTACACCTCCCCTGGCCTGACCGCAGACGCAGAGGGTGAACTCTTCCCGGACGAGGCCCGCTTCGACCTGCATTTGATCGATCCGGAAGGCTCGGTCCCGCCCTTTCAATGCGTGCTGCAAGCGACGACGCCCGGCGAGGCCTATGAAGGCACATGGTCGATCCCGTGCCGCGACCCCATTGAATGCGGCTGCGGCGGGATGTCTGAAAAGATGTGGCTGGTGAAATGTGGGGACGATGGCGCGCCGGGTGATGGTCCCTAACGATTTCGCTGTTTCTGTTGAATTGACGAGCCCCACAGAAAGCTGCGCAGCAATTCGGAGGATCTCATTGCTACCAAACTGTTGGCCGTGGAGGCAGCTCCAACGTATTGCCCGCTTGATCCGTCGCACCGTGAGCCAGGAGCGCCCTCGCGCCTTCCCAAGCCGCAATACCAACGCTTTTATCCCCTTCTTGTATCGATGCCGCCAACATGCCCAAGCAAAGTTCTAAACTATTCACACTTTGACTACGCCAGACTTTCTGCAATTCCGCTCCTTGCAAAATCAATAGATCAACAATTTCTATCATTCCTTGTCCCGCCGCCAACATGAGACTAAAGGTCCCCTCATCATCGAGATCGTCATTGACGTCGATCACGCTGCCATGATCCCCAAGTAGCTGAGACACCTTTGACGCATCGCCGGTCGCAATAGCGAGCTTCATTTCTTGCTGGGCGCGTGCTTTTTCGGATTGGTAAGGTTCTTCTGGCGGCTGCGTTGGAAAGTCCGGTATACTTCCATCGGCCAGGCGCGCGCCGAGTCCAATTAGTACCAACGTGCATTGCCAAACTTTGGTGCGCGCGTCGCGGTCGACACCCAATACGCCCAATTTAAGTATACAAAGCTCTAGCGGAGTTTTCTTCAGCGGTTCAAATCGTTGATTCAAATTGGCTCCCGCCACAATCAGGACGGAGGCTACCGCGCCATGACCTTCCTGAGAGGCCATCAAGAGCGGGAAGGTTCCATCCACGCTGTCGATCGCATTTACGTCTGCACCGGCTGCTATCAGCATAG
>JBCBYJ010000333.1:0-1730 GCA_039815905.1 Pseudomonadota bacterium
ATCAAAATAGATCTCATTGTAAGCGAGGTCTGACAGAATATAGAGCTCATGCTTCTTCGCCAGCGCGACCGCATCCTTATAGAAGTCTAAGTCGCAGACATCTGCAGTCGGATTGGACGGATAACAAAGCACCATCGCGGTCGGCGGCGGCACGGAATAGCGGATGGCTTTGCTAATGCCGGACAAATAGGCTTCCGGCGTCGGCGCCGGAATCGCGCGAATAGACGCCCCGGCCATGATGAAGCCGAAATGGTGCAGCGGATAGGAGGGATCAGGCGCCAGAATAACGTCGCCGGGCGCCGTGATCGCTTGAGCGAGATTGGCAAAGCCCTCTTTCGAGCCGAGGGTCACAATCACTTCGCGGTTCTTGTCCAGCGTCACGCCGAAGCGGCGATCATAATAATCGACCAAAGCCCGGCGCAAGCCTGGAATACCGCGCGAAGCGGAATAGCCATGCACGTTCGGTTTGGCAGCGGTTTCAGCCAGCTTAGCGATGACGTGGGGCGGGGCCGGCATATCCGGATTGCCCATACCGAGATCGATAATATCAGCGCCATTGGCGCGCAATTCGGCTTTGCGGCGATTGACCTGTTCAAAGACGTAAGGCGGCAAGCGCCGAATTTTGTGAAATTGTCCGCTCATTTTGCGGATCTCCATATTCTGAGCAATCGGGTCTAGAGGCGGGCCCGCGGCACGTTAAAACGGGCTTTGATGTCTTCCACCTCGGCATCGGTCATGAAATCGGGGGCGGGAAGTCGCCCCTCCGTCGCTCGTTTCACCTCGCGCGCCCAGGCGTGGATTTCATCTGGCGTTTCGACCGGTGGGACGGCGCGCGGATCGCTATTAAAAAGCGCCAGAGCGGCGAGTGTTTCGGCCTCAGACAATTCAATTTTGCGGGCCGGGTCTGCGCCAGCGCGCTTCTCAGGCACCGAAAATAGGCTCGGATATCCTTCTCCTCGGAACTCTGTTTTGCGCGCTTCGTACCAGTCTGGCGCTTGTGCGCGCATGTCGCGAACCCTATCAATAGAGTTCGAACACCCCACCAAAGCGGCAAATGTTACGAAAATGAGGGCTCGCATAAACAATTTCCTCCGCTGGACTCATAAATCCCAAAGCTGTTTAGTCCTATATAGGTTCGCATAGAATAGCGAGTGTCGGTCTGATGACCAAAAGTAGAAACTTTGATAATTTTGGGGCGAGCACTTTGCCGAACCCCTTTGCGGACGTGACGCCGCAAGCGCTACAAGTGATGTCCGCCAACCTGATGCAGGCCGTTCAAGAGGCGCAAGGCCTACTCGTTGACTCGCTCAATGGGTTTGATTTTCGCCCCCCTGCCCCCGGCCAAGCTGACCCGTTTGGCGGCTTTGAAGCGCAAATGAAACTGGGCGCGGCCCTGATGCGCAATCCGGAAAAATCCGGCCATGCCATGATGACCCTATTCCAAGGCTGGATGAACCTGTTCCAATCCATGGCCAGCGGGTCGCCTTTGCCCAAGGATCGACGCTTTGCCGATCCGGAATGGGAAAACAATCCGGCCTTTAACTTCATGCGCCGCGCTTGGATGCTGAATGCCGAATGGTTGCAAGGCCTGGTTGATACGGCGGCGGAAGACTTGGACGAGCGCACAGCGGTTAAAGCGCGCTATTATATGAGCCAATTCATAGACGCGATGTCGCCGACCAATATGATGGCGACCAATCCGGCCGCCTTGCGCGAAATGATCGAATCCA
>JBCBYJ010000334.1:0-1714 GCA_039815905.1 Pseudomonadota bacterium
CCATGGCCATGTCCATGCTGGTGACGATTTGGCCGGCTTGGGCGGCTGCGCGCCTCGACCCGGTTGATGCGTTGAGGTTTGAGTGATGCAAGCGGTGCTCGATCTTCAAAACATTGTTCGCGAATATAAGTCCGAGGGCGGCGTCTTGCAGGTTCTGAATGGGGCGAGTTTAACGCTCAATCCAGGCGAGCTGGTTGGCTTGGTCGGACCGTCCGGATCGGGCAAATCGACTTTGCTGCACACAGCCGGTCTGCTCGAACGCCCCGAAAGCGGCCAAGTCTTTTTGGAAGGCGAAGATTGTCTCGGCCTCAATGATTCTGGGCGCACGCGGTTGCGGCGCGAAAAGCTCGGCTTTGTCTATCAGTTCCATCATTTGCTGCCGGAATTTACCGCCCGCGATAATGTTGCCATGCCGCTCATGGTCGGTGGTCTGCCGCGCCGCAAAGCGCGTGAGAAAGCCGAGGTCCTGCTCGCCGATATGGGGCTGTCGGACCGGTTAAGTCATCAGCCCGGACAAATGTCAGGCGGCGAGCAGCAACGCGTCGCGATTGCCCGGGCATTGGTCAATGATCCGCGTCTGGTCATCGCCGATGAACCGACCGGAAACCTAGATCCTGCAACGACCGAACGGGTGTTTGAAAGCCTGATCCGGATGGCGCGTAGCGAAGGCGCGGCCGTCCTGGTCGCGACGCATAATATGGCGCTCACCGCGCACATGGACCGGGTTCTGACCCTGCAAGATGGGAAACTCACAGATTTTGTGAGCCAGAGCTAAAGTTCTACTTTTGTTCTTTTTGGTTTTCTGATAGGGCTGGCGGTGTAGTCGGGCTGTGATCGCTGAGAGGCTTCGTGTCGAAATCGAAGAATCGGGTCAGATCTGGTCCCTTGATCATATATCTATTGGGAGCGCCATTTGGGTCAGTCACCTTTCATCCATCTCGCTGTGCGGACCTCCTTCTCGCTGCTAGAGAGTATGATCACCACCAAGGGTCTCACAAACTGGTGCACGGAGCAGGGCATGCCTGCCGTGGCGGTGACCGATCGCAACAATCTGTATGGGGCATTGGAGCTGTCAGAGAGCCTGTCGGACGCCGGCATTCAGCCGATTATGGCCGTCTGTTTCGATGTTACAGACGGCGCGCATCAAGAAACCATCACGCGATTGTCCCTCTATGCTCAGAATAAGCAGGGCTATGAACGCCTGATGGCGCTCTCTTCTTATGCCTATCTTGACGCCGAAGATGGCGTCCCGCGGATCAATAAATCCTATCTCGAAGAGAAGACGGACGGCCTGATCGTCTTGACCGGCGGCGCCGAGGGTGAGGTCGCGCGGCTGCTTTTAAAAGGCAAAACTGCGGAGGCGAAAGCGGCGCTTGAAGCGCTGGCGGCGAATTTCCCGGGTCGCTGCTATGTTGAGATTACGCGCCATGGCTCACCCGAAGAGGCGGCGAGCGAGCCCGACCTATTGGCGCTGGCTTATGAACTCGGCCTGCCCATTGTCGCGACCCACGATGCCCGGTTCATGCAACCGAGCGATTCAGGCGCACATGATGCGATGATGTGTATCGCAAACGGCGCTTATCTTGGCCAGGAAGACCGGCCACAGGTTGAAGGTCAGCAATATCTCAAGACAGAAACGGAAATGCGGGCGCTATTTGCCGACCTTCCGGAGGCGATTGAGACAACGACAGAGATTGCAAAACGCTGCGGCATT
>JBCBYJ010000335.1:0-1696 GCA_039815905.1 Pseudomonadota bacterium
GAACTCTTGCTGGCCGCCTGCCAACCCGGCACGGCGTTAGCGCCGGGGGATCAAATCGGCGTCACGTTGAACCCGGATTTGGTGTTTGATTTCGCTGAGGAAACTATCTGACAATTCCGTCATGTTGCAGATCTTGCCCTCGCCAAGCCACATTCAATTGCTTAGTTGGGTTAGATCGTAAGGATTTTGTGCATGCTGAGACTGTTGTCATTATTCATTTCTATCGGCGTGTTCTGGCTCGCCTCTGCCTTGCCGGCGGTCAGCCAAAGCCTCATCCGAGATACAGAAATCGAGCAAACCCTGCGCGAATGGACCGATCCGATTTTGGACGTCGCCGGGCTCGAGCCGAATGATGTCGGCCTTTACATCATCAACGACCCTAGCCTGAACGCCTTTGTAGCGGGCGGGCAGCGCATTCACTTGCATACTGGACTGATCATGGCCTCCGACAATGCCGGCCAGGTCAAAGGCGTGATCGCACACGAAACTTGCCATATTGCTTGCGGCCATACGGTCACCCGCAGCCGCGCCGCCAGCGTCGCCTCACGGCCGGCCCTGGTCTCAATTGGCCTCGGCGTGCTCGCCATCGCCGCTGGCGCCGCGGATGCCGGCGCCGCCTTAATCGCCAGCTCGCAACAATTCGCAGCGCTCAATTTCTTTGTCCATACGCGCGCCGAAGAAGCCATGGCTGACACCAAAGCGGTGCAATATCTCGCCGAGCTTGGCCAATCGCCAAAGGGAATTGTCGAGTTCTTTGAGAAGTTTCGCTATCAAGAAGTGCTCTCAGAAGCCCGGCGCTATCCGTATTTTCGGTCGCATCCGCTATCCTCCAATCGGGTCCGCACCACCCGAACCTTGGCCGAGGAGTCCGGACTGATCGACGTGCCGGAAGATCCAAGAGTCGTGCATCAATTTGATATGATGAAAGCCAAATTGGTCGGCTTTTTGGAGCCGCCTGCGCGCGTCTTCCGGGATTATCCGCCCACCGATCTGTCAGCCCCGGCGCGATATGCCCGCTCCATCTCTGCGATGCAATCTGCCGATCTTAACACCGCAATCACGGAAATCGATTCGCTCATCGCTGAAGAGCCAGACAATCCGTTTTTCCACGAGCTAAAAGGCCAAATCCTATTCGAGACGGGCAAACCCGTTGAATCGGTGGATCCACTGATTGAGGCGGACAGATTGCTGCCAAACCAACCGCTCATTCAAATTTCCTTGGCGCGCTCGCTGCTGGCCCGGGCTGAACCGGACGATGTGAAAACCGCCGAGGAAGCCTTGCGCGACGCGCTTATCATCGAGCCCAATAATGCCTTTGCCTGGACTCAGTTGGCGATCGTGTTTGAGATGCAAGACAATCGCCCCTTGGCGCAAGTGGCGACCGCTGAAGCGGCTTACAATATCGGTAATTATCCGCGCGCTTATGCCTTTGCGGCGCGCGCCCTGCGCGAGCTTGACCCGAACTCTTCCGCTTTTCGGCAAGCAGGTGATATCCGAAACGCCACCGACCCAGCTTTGCCAGAGAATGAGGTTTTTTGGCGCCGTCGTTAGTGTTTTCACGCATTTGTCAGAGGTTTGCCCCTTGCTATTTATCGCAATGAAAGCTTTTGCGTGATCAGATTGTAACGAAACTAACCGCAGGACTGATTCCATGACCCGTCTGTTCGGAATGGCCATCGCCGCCACCGCCATCGCC
>JBCBYJ010000336.1:0-1687 GCA_039815905.1 Pseudomonadota bacterium
GACAAGCCGGGCGGATTGAGGGCATCACGCCGGGGGCTTTGACGGCGTTGCTGGCTTATGTCCGCCGCCGTCCAGATCGCAAGCGCGCACATGCCTGACCGCGACGCATTTGGCCCCAAAGACCTTGCCGACTTTGTTCCTGTTTCACGTGAAACATTGACGCGGATCGAGACCGTGGTCGCCACGCTGGATGCGTGGCGGACCAAGATGAACCTGATCGGTCCGTCCGAGTTTGACCAAGTCTGGCGGCGGCATGTTTTGGACTCGCTGCAACTTGCCCCGCTCATTCCTGCCAATGGTCATACGGTTGATCTCGGCGCTGGGGCAGGATTTCCGGGTCTAATTCTGGCGGCGAATTTCAACCAACAGGACGCATCTGTCACTTTGGTGGAAAGCGTCGGAAAGAAATGCGCATTCTTGCGCGCCGCGATCGAGGCGGCGGGTTTGCCCGCAACAGTTATTCAAGGCAGAGTTGAGTCGATTAACGCTGTAAAAGCCGATTGCATCACGGCCCGCGCCTTTGCGCCATTGCCTAAGCTTTTAGCATATGCCGAACCCTGGCTGACAAATGGCGCCTATGGTGTGATTCCGAAGGGTCGCCGCTGGCAAGAGGAATTGACGGATGCTCTGGAATCCTGGAGATTCTCCTATGAAGCGATTCCCAGTGTGACCGGGGATGGGGCTGTTTTGAAGATTTCGGAGGTTTCACGTGTCGCAAGCTAATACACGCATCTTGGCAATCGCCAATCAGAAAGGGGGAGTCGGTAAAACGACGACCTCGATCAATCTCGGAACGGCGCTCGCCGCGGTGGGCCGAAAAGTTCTCGTCATCGATTTCGATGCGCAGGGAAATGCCTCAACCGGGCTCGGAATTACCCGCCCGGAGCGTCAACTGACGACCTATGATGTGGTTGTCCACAACGAATTTTTGGGCGATGCGGTCATCAATACGCTGGTGCCGCGTTTGGATATTGTCCCAGGCGACGAAAATCTCGCAGGGGTTGAGACCGAATTGTCGACCGATCCGCACAGGTCTTATCGGTTGCGCAATGCGCTGCGCCAATATGTGGCCGATGCGCCAGGCCGCGGCATTACCGAATATGATTATATCCTGATCGATTGCCCGCCCTCCTTGTCGGCGCTGACCATCAATGCGATGACGGCGGCGGACTCTTTACTGGTGCCACTGCAATGCGAGTTTTTGGCCTTGGAAGGCTTGAGCCAGCTTTTGAAAACCGTGGAATTGGTGCGCAGCGGTCTCAATCCTGATCTCGACATTCAGGGCGTGGTTTTGACCATGTATGATCGCCGCAACAATTTGAGTGATCAAGTGGCGGACGAGGTGCGCTCCGTCCTGGGTGCGAAAGTCTATAATACCGTGATCCCGCGCAATGTGCGTCTGTCCGAAGCGCCGAGTTTCGGCAAACCGGCTTTGCTTTATGATTATCGCTGCCCGGGCAGTGAGGCTTATATTCGGTTGGCCTCAGAAATGCTCCAGCGCGAACGCGCACTTCGGGGGTAGCCATGTCACCGGCAAAGCAGAGCCGCTTGGGAAAAGGCTTATCGGCCTTGATCGGTGAAGTGGAAGGCGTCGGCCTTGGCGCAGATGAAAACGAACCGACCCCATCGGCTCTGCTTTGCCGGTGACATGGCTACCCCCGAAGTGCGCGTTCGCGCTGGAGCATTT
>JBCBYJ010000337.1:0-1687 GCA_039815905.1 Pseudomonadota bacterium
CCCCAATGCCTTGACCTCGGCGCATACCACCTTGCCCTTTGGCAGCCGCATATTGGTGACCAATGAAGCCAATGATTTGAGCGTTGAGCTGCGCGTCAATGATCGCGGCCCATTCCCCGACGGGCGCGTTCTAAATGTCACCTCCGCGGCGGCAACGGCGCTTGGACTTTCGGGGGATGGGCTAGAAAATGTCCGCATCAAATATCTCGGCCAGCGCGTCACAGCGATTGGCGGCGACACGCTCGAGACCCGGCAGCTTGAAACCAGAACGCAGAGCCTGACTTTGCGTGCGGACGATGAGATTTTGTCTATGAATTATGCCCCAGACGGCACGCTTATCGCTACGGGTAGTGCGTCTGGCCAAATTCGGATTTGGGATGCGGCGACGGGCACGCTCCGCGCGGAATCGTCTATTGAGACGAACGGTGTTTTGGACGTGAAGTTTTCCCCGAATGGACGACGATTGCTGATAGCAGACGACCGCGGAGTCCTTCGGGTCTGGGATTCGCTCAGTTTAGAGCCGATCGCTGATCCGGTCTCCAACAATGCGAGCATTAATGCTGTCAGTTATTCAAACCGTGGCAACTGGATCGCAATCGGAACGGATCGCTCAGATGTGAGCGTGCTTGAAGCCGACACCTTAATCGAACGCATTGCTCTGGAGGGGCATACATCATCCGTTCAAACCATCGACTTTTCGAGCGATGATCAATTGCTTGTCGCAGCCGGTGATGATGGCTCAATTCGCACTTGGGATATCGCCACGGGCGAAATGCGCCTCTTGAACGAGGGGGATGGCGTTCTTCCCACTCAAGCCGTCTATTCGCCGGATGACAGATACATATTGGTTGTCGCGATCGATGGCACGATCAAAACTTTGGACGCAAGAACTGGCGACGTGGTCTCGACGCTTGACGATATCTCCATGTTTAATGAGGCTGCTGAAACCTACGTTTTCGCCCGGTTTTCGCCGGATGCCGAGCGTTTGCTGACCATTCGACCAGGCGATGAGGAGGTTCAGCTGTGGGGGTTTGCCATTTTGGACTCCAGCGCAAGCACGCCACGCAATATCCGGTCCGGCGGACGCATTATAGCCGACGCGGCTCTAACCCCGCGCGGCACCCTGCCCGGCGCACGCGCTGTGTTTTCGCCGACCGAGAACAGGGTTCTGACCGCGAATGGCGCAAACACCGCGACCATTTGGACAGAACTGAGCGACGGCACTTGGCTCCCAGCTCGCAATGAATTGCCGTGTCGTTCAGAAGATGGACAGGCCTTTTTCGAATCCTTCGCGCCGAATGAATTTGAGAAACTCTGGGTCTGGTCGAAATCGAGCGGTCTGTGTCAGATCGCGGTGAGCGGTGATCTGCTGACATTCACCTATCCGCTGCCTGATGACACAACCATGGTCAAAATGATCCCTGCCCCCGGCGGGACGGCGCTCAGTTCATTCCTCATTGGCCGCGCGAATGGCACAGTTGAGCATCGCGGCAAAGTTGCGGACGCGCCGCGCGCCATCTATCACGGACATGGCGGCCCGATCACGCAGATTGAGATCGCTCGTTCCAGTGCGGGCCTGCGCGCGGCGATCGCGGCAGGGGATGGTTCGGTTCAAATCGTCGACCTGCCCGCACGCGACGCGTCCTATTCGCGCGACTTAACATGAATGTCGGACGGTTGCTCTCTG
>JBCBYJ010000338.1:0-1680 GCA_039815905.1 Pseudomonadota bacterium
GCAAAATGTGGTCGTCTGAAAATGGCGATACAGGCGAGTTGACCAAAACGTCCCTGTCGAAAATGAAGGAAATCGATGTCGTAAAAATCGCCAATGAAATGGGCATCGCCGCCTCAATCAATGACCGGAAGAAAGACACGATCGATTTGATTGTCGCTCAATTGCAGTCTTGATCAGGTCAAGAACATCCAAACGCAATCATCGGCTGACCCGCGATAGACTTAGACTATCAAATCGAACATTTTTTTATATTTTCATTTCCCACCTGAAGGCCGACCTCGTATCTACGACATAAGATCGGCCTGAACGCCAAGGATAATCGTCCGCGTGTTCAGGGTCAGGGAGGATCATAGATGAATAGCCAAGTCTCTTATGCAACCGGCGCGCCCGTCAGCGCGGCTGGCACGAGTTATGGCAGCTTCAATTATCGATCCTATGTCCTGATGTCGTTGACTTTGGTCTACACGTTCAACTTTATCGACCGAATTTTGATCAGCGTCGTTAGTGTCCCGATCATCAATGAATTTGAACTGTCGCAGTTTCAGTTTGGTCTGCTTTCAGGCATCGGCTTTGCTCTGTTTTACACGCTGCTCGGCATTCCGATTGCCAACCTATCTGAGAAAGTCAGCCGGAAACTGATTATCGGCGTGAGCGTCATTCTCTGGTCGTTCGCCACTGTGCTGTGCGGATTTGCCGTCGGCTTTGCGACCCTCTTATTCGCTCGCATGCTGGTCGGTATCGGAGAAGCCGGTTGCACCCCGCCCGCGAACTCAATGATCAGCGATTATTATGCCCCATCGGCCCGGCCAACGGCGCTTGGGATCTATGCGATGGGGGTGACGGCAGGCGGGGTTCTGGCGCAAGTGTTTGGCGGATTCATTCTTGATTTCTTCACCTGGCGCGAAGCCTTCATCTTCATCGGCGCGCCGGGCATCCTGATCGGGATCGTGTTCCTGCTGACGGTCAAAGAACCTCCCCGCGGCTATTCAGACCCGCCCGGCACCGCGCATGTCGACAAGGCGGGTTTCAAAGAAGCGATCGCCGAGATTTTCTCCAAGCGCACCTTCTGGGTCATGACCACGGGCGCCACAATTGCCGCCTTTGCCGGTTATGCGCTGGTTGGGTTGCAGCCTCAGCATGTCGTGTTCACACACGGTTTCACACCGGCGCAGACCGCTTTAATGTTCATGGCGCCTGTGGGACTGGCTGGCACGCTCGGCGCCTTCCTGGGCGGGTATCTGACGGAGCGGGCCTCGAAGCGCTCAGAAACCGCCGCGACTTGGGTACCCGGAACAGCGTTCCTGTTCTGCGCGCCGATATATGCCTCGGCCTTTTTGGTCGGCGACAGCACACTGATGCTCATTGTACTGATGATTGCGAGTACGCTGCAATATTTCTATCTCGGCGCGCAATATAACATTGCCCAGGCGGTTGTGAGCCTGCGCGTCAGAGCCACTTCCATCGCCATTTTGCTGTTTGTGGTCAATCTGGTCGGATATGGCATGGGGCCCCCAGCGCTCGGCCTCATTGCCGATACGCTCTCGACCAATTGGATCAATGCCGGGCCGTTTGCCGGGCAAATCACAGCAACCTGCAGCCTCACCGATCCCAACCTCTCGCAAGAGCTGATCGGCGCCTGCCGGGATGCCAGAGCTTATGGCGTGCGGTGGGCCTGCGTCG
>JBCBYJ010000339.1:0-1670 GCA_039815905.1 Pseudomonadota bacterium
CGCAATCGCGCAAACGGATCGCCCTCACCGCTGGCGGCGTCGCGACATAGCTCATAGGCACTGTCCAAGAGCGCATCCGGATCGTCAAAGCCAGAATGCGCTTTTGCCAAATCACTTAAATACGGCGCGAGGCCAGACGCCACTTCAATGGCAGCCGCTGGCCCGCCTGGAATGGCGGCAGGTTTGAGCACCGGGTTCCCCTAACGTGTCGGCGTAAATGTGAGAATAGCTTTTAAACCAATATCCTCATCGCCGCGAGCCAGATCGAAGCCGCCGCCATGCATTTCTGCGACCGCATCAACCAAAGCGAGGCCTAGTCCGGACCCCGTCTGAGTGCGAGCTTCGTCGAGACGGACAAATCGATCTTTCACGCGATTTAGGTCGGCGATTGGGATACCGGGGCCGGTGTCAGCCACAATCACTTCGATCTGCGCGGCCCGCATCTTGGCGCTTAAGCGGATGGTTTGCCCGGATGGGGTATATTTTACGGCATTGTCCAAGAGATTGGAAATCGCCTGCGCCAAGAGCGAGTCGTCGCCAAGCATTTCAAGATCAGGCTCGATCTCTGACGCGAAGACGATGCCAGCATCTTCGCAGGCCGGCTCAAACAATTCCGCCATTTCTTCGCAAAGAGCGCTAAGATTGATCGGTAAGAGTTTGCCCTCAGCCCCCTCATTCACCCGGGCCAAGCGCAGGATGGCATTAAACGTGGCGAGCACATTGTCGACTTCTTCAACCGTTTCAGCCAGCGTCTCACGGGCGGAGACCTCATCTATCGGACCGCGCAGGCGCGCCTCCAACTGATTGCGCAATCTGGACAGCGGCGAACGTAAATCATGCGCGATCGAGTCGCCGGCGTGACGGGTCGCCGCCATCAGGGTTTCGAGTTTGGCGAGCATCGCATTTAACTGCTCCGCTAGGCGGTCAAATTCGTCGCCTGACACGCCAACGGGAGCGCGCAATGACAGGTCGCCCGACATCACCCCTTGAGCGGTCTTTGTGAGACTCTCAGCGCGGTGAGCGGCATAGCGGGCACTAAAGAACCCGCCTAAGAGCGCCAGCACGAAGCCAATCGGCGCCGCGGTCGCCACGGCGCGGGTGATCCGGTTCACCTGACGGATGCGCTCATCCATTTTGATCCCGACCAAAAGCACGCTGCCATCGCCGAGGCGGACGATGCGCCCTTCAATCGGCGTGATGGTCGAGCCACCTTCGGGACCCGGGCGTTCAATCTCAAACGTGACGACGCGCGGATTTCCAATCTGATCCAGCGGCTCAACCGGCATGCGCGGCATATCGCCGACAATGGTTCGCCCATTCGGGTCTTCAAATTGATAGGTAAAGTCGCGCAGATCGACCAGAACACGCTCCAAGAGCGATTGCTCTAATCGCGTTGGCCCGCCAGTATTCCAGGCAATGGCCAATGTGCGAAACTCGGCTTCCAAACGGGCCTTCGATTCGGCGCGCATCGTCCCGACGGTCGCTTGAAACAAATAAGCCAAGAGACCCGCCGAAAACAGCGCGAACAGAATCGAATAAACGAGCGAGAGCCGAAACGTAGTGGTCCGGACAAACGCAAAGGCGCCTGATTTCATGCCTGCAGGCAGTAGCCCGCACCACGTACTGTCTGCAAGAGAGGTTGTTCGAATTCTTTATCAATCTTGGCGCGA
>JBCBYJ010000033.1:0-12082 GCA_039815905.1 Pseudomonadota bacterium
CGCGGCGGCGCCGGTCACGACCGCCGTAAAGGCAAGCAAACCACAATCGGTCATGCCTAGAAAATTAGCAGGTCGAACCGCGGCGAGACCCGTTGAAAATGCTGAAATTGACGTTACTCCTGTAAGAGCGAACCAACGAGGTCGTGTTCGAACCGGAGCCGGGGAAATATGAAACTAGTCACCGCAATATTCAAACCAAGCCGTCTCGATGCGGTCATTGACGCCCTTGGAGAGGCCGACGTTTCAGGTCTGACCGTCTCGGAAGTCCGTGGCTATGGCCGCCAACAAGGCAAAACCGAAGTCTATCGCGGCGCGGAATACGAAGTCCGTTTGCTGCCAAAAGTGAAAGTCGAAGTGGCTTGCGGCGCGTCCGAAGCGGACCGCGTGGTTGAAGCCATCACCAATGCCGCAAATACGGGAACGATTGGAGACGGCAAAGTTTTTGTTGTTGATCTTGAAACAATTGTCCGCATTCGCACCGGCGAGCGCAATGAGCAAGCCATCGGCACTTAGGCTTCGGCCCGAGACATGTCGCCAGACAAACCGCTAAGACGCAGCCCTTAGTCTGGGCGGTCACACGCGGCGTCTAAATAAGTCTAATCCAAATCCCGCAATCTGGGTCCTGACTTGCCCTGGGCGATCTGAGATAATGGCTTATGTCTCGATCGCAGGGGGTAGAGGACGATTATGAAAATCGCAATTATAGGGGCGGGCCTGTCTGGACTGGTCCTCGCCACCCGGTTGAGCTTGCGCCATCAAGTCACGGTGTTTGAGAAAGCACGCGGCCCAGGGGGCCGCATGTCAACGCGCCGCGCGAACCGCTTTGGCTTTGATCATGGGGCGCAGTATTTCACCGCCGAGTCTGATGCGTTTAAGCGCTTCATTGAAACCTATCGCGCCGAAGGGCTGATCGAGATCTGGCCTGAAACCATCTCTCTCTATGGTGATGCGAAAGTCTCCAGCAAGACCAAATGGGTCGCGGCGCCGGGCATGAATGCGATATGCAAAGCGTTTGCGAAACAGGTCGAGCTTCAGACTGGATTTCATGTCGAGGCGCTGGAGCGCGAGCCCTCTGGCTGGCGGGTCATCGACAAAATGGGCAGTCATGTCGGTCCGTTTGATTGGGTCATTTCAACCGCCCCTGCTCCGCAAAGCGCGGCGGTCCTGCCAGACACATTTTCCGGCCAGGAGGCACTCGCGCGCGTTCGCATGAGTGGATGTTTCTCGCTTATGCTGGGCTTTGACAAGCCGCTCAATCTGCCTTGGGACGCGTATAAATCGGGGGATCCGCCGATTGGGTGGATCACGCTTAACTCTGACAAGCCGCGCCGGAACAATGATCCTTCGCTGCTCATTCAGTCTAGCAATGAGTGGGCTGAAACCTATTTAGAGGGGGATCCTGATGATATTTCCAAAATCTTGCTGGATGCGGCGGCCGATCTAATTGAGCAGGATCTGTCCGACGCCGTTCATCAATCGCTGCATCGCTGGCGCTATGCGGCGACCCCGCAGCCGGCGGGTGTGCCTTTTTTGATGGATGAGGATCTAAATCTGGCCGCCTGCGGTGATTGGTGTCTTGGCAGCAAAATTGAATCAGCTTTCTTGAGTGCCGACGCTTTGGCGCGAGCCTGGACCGCTTAAAACCCGGACGAACACGATTGAGACAATGACTTATGGCACATGCAAAACCCTATTTACCGCAGAAAGTCTGTGTCGCCTGTGAGCGCCCATTCGCGTGGCGCAAGAAATGGGCTTTGGTCTGGGATGAGGTCAAATATTGCTCGCAAAGATGCCGCCGGACGGCGCGGCTGAAGACGATCAGCTCTTGATTTTCACTTCCGTTCCCGGCAGGTCATCTCGCTGAACAAGGGAGACCCCAATGGCTGGGCCGCAAGCATTACCGAACATCCTTGAAATCACCCCCTATAAAGGGGGTCAGAAGCTTGTTGGGGCGCATAAGCTGTCATCCAATGAGAATCCGCTCGGCTGTTCTCCGCATGCGCAAGCCGCCGTTGTCGAAGCTGCCAAACATATGGAGCTGTATCCCGACGGCTCTGCAGGCGCACTGCGCGATGCGATTGGCGCAAAATATGGCATTGATGCTCATCGGATCGTCTGCGGCGCGGGCTCAGATGAGATTTTCCAATTGCTCGGACGTGCCTATTTGCGGCCTGGTGACAATATTGTGCAAAGCCAACACGGCTTTTTGGTCTATCGCCTGATCGCTCAGCAAGCCGGGGCTGAAACGCGCAGCGCGCCGGAAACCAATCTAACGACAAATGTCGACGCGATGCTGGAACAGGTCGATCCCAACACGAAAATCGTTTTCTTGGCCAATCCGAACAATCCGACTGGCAGCTATATTCCTTACTCAGAAGTCAAGCGGCTGCATGACGGTTTGCCGGAAGATGTGCTGCTCGTTTTGGACGGCGCTTATGCCGAATATGTGCGCAATAATGATTATAGCTCTGGCCTGGAGCTGGCGGCGGAACAGGCAAATGTTCTGATGACGCGGACCTTTTCCAAGATTCATGGGCTCGCCGCTTTGCGATTGGGCTGGGCCTATGGACCGGCCAGTGTGATTGACGCCCTGCACCGAACGCGCGGGCCGTTTAATGTTAGCGCTGTGGCACAAGCGGCTGGGATCGCTGCGATCAATGATGATGCGTTCCAGGCGAAATCGGCAGATCACAATGCGAGCGAACTGCTTCGGGTGCGCGATGCCGTCGAGAAGGCCGGCTTTAAAACCTATCCGAGCGTTGGCAATTTCGTTCTGATTGAATTCCCCGACTCTGCCGGGCGCACCAGTTTAGAGGCCGACACATTCTTGCGCAATCGCGGCATGGTGATCCGCGATGTCAATGTCTATGGCTTGCCGACGTGTTTGCGGGCATCGATTGGAACCGAAGCGCAGAATGATGATCTGATCGCCGCGATTGAGGCCTTTTCGAATAGCTGATGTCAGCCCCGATTTTCAATAAGATTGCCATTCTCGGAATTGGCTTGCTTGGCTCATCTGTCGCCCATGCGGTGCGCGCGTATGGCGGCACAGAGGCCTGCGCCCTGTGGGATGTTTCTGGTGATGTGCGCCAGCGGGCCGATAAAATCTTCCCCGGCCAAGTGACGGACACGGCGGAGGCCGCGGTCACAGGTGCAGATTGCGTGATGATCTGCACACCGCTCGGAGCGCTTGCGGATTTGACCGCGCACATTGCGCCGCATCTTGCATCTGGGGCGATCTTAACCGATGTCGGGTCTGTCAAAGCCAAAGCCGCTGACGATATGCGGGCGCATTGTCCGGACGGCGTGCATCTGATCCCTGGCCACCCAATTGCCGGGACTGAAAAATCTGGGCCCGATTCCGGCTTTGCCAGTCTGTTCCAAGAGGCCTGGCATATTTTGACGCCATTTGGCGATCAGACCGAGGCTTATGCCGCGGCGGTTGCGCGATTGACCGATTTTTGGCTCGGCTTGGGCGCCAAGGTTGAAACCATGGACCCGGTCCGGCACGACCGGGTGCTCGCCATTACCTCGCATCTGCCGCACTTGATCGCCTATAATATCGTCTCCACGGCTTATGATATGGAAAGTGTGGAGCAAGGCGAAGTGGTCAAATATTCAGCTGGGGGGTTTCGCGACTTTACCCGGATCGCCGCGTCTGATCCGACCATGTGGCGGGATGTGTTCCTGACCAATAAGGACGCCGTCCTTGAGACGCTTGGCCGGTTCAGCGAAGACTTAGCCGTCTTACAACGGGCGATCCGTTGGGGCGATGGTGAAACGCTGATGAAAGAGTTTGAGCGCGCGCGGGGCATTCGAAAAGCGATCATTGATGCGGGACTGGATACGCCCGAAGCGGACTTTGGCCGACGCCAGATCGATCCCGATTCAGAGTAAAACGGACGGCGCTCCCCTTTGCAAAACGCCGTCCGTTCCTATGCCAAGTCCCTGGCACGAACGCGGCTTAATCCTTGCGTGTACGGACGCACGCAGAATGTCCACCGCTTGGACGCCAGCAAGTTACAGTGACTGCGGATCACCGCCTTGTCCCCCGTCCTGTAAAAAACACTATAGGATCGAAGATGAATGAACGCGTTGTAATGTGTTGGACGCCGTTCATGTTGAGTTGTGTTCTGTTCAGGTTCATTGTCGCATCCTAAGGTGAGAAGAGAACAGGGGAGAGACTCTTATGATGAAATGGATCGCCGTATCGGCCCTCGCATTGGTCGGCGCTTGCGCCACCAGCGCGCCTTATGGCCCAGCTGAGAGCAGCAAAGACAAAGGGTATTCTGTCGTGCCGATTGAAGATAATCGGTTCCGGGTCTCTTACAAAGACACCTCGCAGGAGGCCGCGCGCAGCCGTGCTTTGCGTCGTGCCGCGGAAGTCACGCTGGAAAATGGCGCGGATTGGTTCCAAGTTGTGACCGCTTATTCCGATAGTGGAGAGCTTGCCGGCGGTGGCTCCTCGGTTTCGATTGGCGGCGGCTCTTATTCGGGCGGAAGCTCCAGCGTTGGCGTCGGTCTTGGGGTTTCGCTACCCTTGGGCGGCTCTAATTCCACAGTAGAGCATGTCATTGAGATCATCATTGGCAGTGGGCCAAAGCCAGACAATGCCGACGCTTATAAAGCTGACGAAGTGCTCGCCAATTTGAGCGGTGCTTAAGCCGGGATCTCTTGTCCGGCCCAGTCAAAAGCCTTGCCGGTATCGGCGGGGCTTAAGCTGTTTATGACTTGTAAGAGATGCTTGGCGGCCCGCTCCGGCGGGAAAAGCTGTTGATCTGGGACATTTGATTGAAACGGCTCTGACAACGCGGTGTCCACCGTGCCGGGGTGCAAGCTTACGGCGATAAAGTCTTGATTGCGCCGGGTCTGTTCAATCGCATAATTCCTGATCAGCATATTGAGCGCAGCTTTGGACGCGCGATAGGCGTGCCATCCGCCAAGACGATTATCTGAGATTGACCCGACCCGCGCCGATAAGGCGGCGAAGACTGAGCGCCCTTGGCGCGGAAAAAGGGGCAGAAAATGTTTGGCCACCAAACCGGGGCCAAATGTGTTGATTTCGAAGACTCGCTGAAACGCGGCGGCATCTTGCTGGCGGTAAGATTTTTCCGGTTGCAGATCTTTGCCATCAGACAAGATCCCACTGGCGACCAGAACCAGGTGCGGGGCGCCGCGCGCTTTAACGGTCTTGGCGGCGGCGACAATGCTCGCTTCATCTTGCAAGTCGAGATGGCCGGGGATGATTTTTTCATGCACCGGACCTTCGCCACTGCGCGACAGGGCGTGAACGATCTCAATCTCGGGTCGCTGGCTCAGGCCTTCTACCAAGGCTTTGCCGATGCCGCCTGAGGCGCCAATAATCACTGCTTGCATCTCACGCTCCTATCAGGGCGGGAGCTAGCGTGATCGGTGGGCTTGAACAGCTAAACCCGCAGTCCGGTTTTCTCGCGATAGATGGTCAACAGATCCATTTGGCTTTCGGTTGGATCGCCCTCTGCTTCCGAAATGGTGACCAACATGCCATCCAAGTCGACCAATTCCTTATTCGTCATGCCGGGGGTTTTGCGCACAAAGTCGGTCATTTTCGACATCACCACATGCGCCGCGCCGCCATTTCGCGACAACCAACCGGCCTGCGTGATCAGCGCGCTGGCGTCGCTTTCATTGAACTCGAAATGGTGCATCACCTCGCCGCGCACAGCGGCTTCTTGGCGCTCGGTTAAGGTGCCGCGGGCTTGCGCGATTTCGAGCATGAGAATGGTGGCTGCTTCGCGCGGATCATCGACCGCGCTCAGCCCAAGTTTGCCGGTTTTCTGCTTGAACCGCATTTTGCGGGGCAGGTTGCTAACGGTTTCGGCGATTTTTCGCCCGTCTTTGGCGACTTCTTGCAGGGCTTTAATTCGCCAATACCAAACCGCGGCAAAACCCAATATCCCCAATAGGATTGCCAAAATATGCATCTCTTGCACCTCGCGTCTTTGAATTGACCGTAGCGTCAAACCGGCCCGCATTGAAGTAAAGTTTCGGACCTGTCATGGTCTTTTTTATGACGCTTGAAGAGTATAATGCCTTTTGCGCGGACTTAATCGCGACCAGCCATGTCGTGCAGTGGGGTGACAGTCATGTCTGGAAGGTCGGTGGCAAAGTCTTTGCGGTGGCCGGTTGGGGTGAAAGTGAGGCGCTGGCTGTGACGTTTAAAGTCACGCCGCTCTCATTCGAGATTATGAGCGAGCAGCCCGGATTACGCCCCGCCCCCTATCTCGCCTCGCGCGGCATGAAATGGATCCAACACTATGCTGAGCCGGGTCTTCGCGACGATGATCTCAAAACCTATATCGAAACAAGCCACCGGCTTGTGGCCGATGGCTTGTCGAAGAAAACGCAAAAAGAGCTTGGCCTTCTGGCCGATTGATTATGGGCTGCCCGCTTCTGGCGGTGAGGCCGCGAGCCCTTCGGGATTATGCGCTTGTAAGACGACATAAGCGCGGATCGCTTCGGCCTCTTCCTCGGTCAAAACGTCGGCGAAAGAAACCATGCCGATCGATTGCAGATTGCCGTCTATGAGCACGCTTTTCCACGCCTCCGCGCTGCTGGTGTATGAGGACCACCGCAGATCTGGAAGCACGCCTGAACTGGCCGCAAATGGACCATGGCAGACGGTACAATTGCGAGCATAATGGATGAGCCCTTCGGCCAGCTGAACCTCCGTGCCAAACTCGTCTGCTTTTGGCGTCGGGTCGACCAGCGGCAGATCAATATCAGCGATCACTTCATTCGCGCCGAGCTTGAAAGTTACGACTTTACCGACGCTCGGCGGCACCGCCTCTGGTGCGGCCAGTCCGCCGGCTGATAGCAAGTAAGCAGAGCCCCATCCCGTTGTGATCGTGACAAATTGCTCGCCATCAATCTCATACGTGCCGGGACCTGAGGCCGCGCCAGATTTGACATCCGCCGTCCAAAGCTCGTCACCGGTCGCCGCATCATAAGCCGAAAACTCGCCATTCAGCTTGCCTTGGAAAACCACACCGCCAGCGGTTGACAGCACGCCGCCATTCCATGGGCCGTCATGCTCAACGGTCCAGCGCGGGCCTTGCGTGACTGGGTCCCAGGCGATCAATCGCCCTTTCAGACCGGACCGCAAAAACTTAGCCACTTCGCCAGGAAGAACTTGAGGAACCCCCGCGGCGAAGTCTGCGCCTGTATTCCATTTGGTTGAATTATCTTTGAACCGAGGATCGGTGGCATAGGCCTGCGGGATTTCTTGCGCTGGAATGTAAGCCAGGCCGACGTCCGGATTGTAAGCCATTGGGTGCCAATTGTGCCCGCCAAGCGGTCCTGGCGACTGCAAATAAGGAATGTCAGAATAGCGTGCTTCTGGAACCTCAATCGGGCGCCCCTCTTCCGTGAGACCCCTCGCCCAATTCATTGGCACATAATTACTGCCGGAGATAAACGCGCCGGTTTCAGCGTCGATGACATAGAAGAAGCCATTCTTTGGGGCCTGCATGACGACGCGGCGGTCAGCGCCATTTTCGCCAAGCGGCAATGTCGCGATGATCAAGGTCTGGGTCGCGGTATAGTCCCAATTGTCGCCAGGTGTGGTTTGGTAATGCCATTTATAAGCGCCGGTATCGGCATCCACGGCGACGATTGAGGATAAGAATAAATTGTCGAGCCCCGACGGGTCACGTAAGGACTGATTCCAAGGCGAGCCATTTCCGACGCCAAAAATCACGGTGTCGTTGATCTGATCATAAATGATCGAGTCCCAAACCGTGCCGCCGCCGCCATCAGTCTTCCACGCGCCGGTATCGCCCCAAGTGACATTGCCGACCTGCTCAAAAGCGCTATCGGAGGCAGCTCCATCCGGCTGCTTATCGGCGCTGGGGACAGTGTAAAACCGCCAAATCAGCTCACCGGTTTCGGCATCTAGCGCGTTAAGATAGCCGCGGACGCCAAGCTCAGCGCCGCCATTGCCAATCAGGACTTTGCCATCGACCACGCGCGGCGCGCCAGTAATCGTATAAGGCTTGGATTGATCAACAGTGACTTGCGACCAGATCACATCCCCCGTCTCAGCATCGAGCGCCTCAACGCGGCCATCAATCACGCCAACATAGACTTTGCCTTGATAAACCGCGACGCCGCGATTGACGACATCGCAGCACGCATTGACGCCAACAGCGCGATCGACGTCTGGGTCATAGACCCAAAGCTCTTCGCCCGTTTTGGCGTCTAGGGCGTATACGACGGACCAGGCAGAGGTCACATACATGACGCCATCAATGACGATCGGCGTTGATTCAACACCGCGTGACGTCGCCAGATCATAGGTCCAGGCGACGCCGAGATTTGCGACATTCTCTGTGTCGATCCCGGTCAATGGCGAATGCCGCGTCTCTTCACGGTCAAACCCATAGCTGAGCCATTCCGACGGCGTTGCCGCCGCAGCGTTCAGCCGCGCATCCGTCACATCTGCAAAGGCAGAGACCTCTGAAACGGTTGCGGTTTGTTCGGTTTCGTTCGTGCCAGAACAGGCCGACAGAATCAGCAATGAAGCAGCTGCAATAGCTGTCATATGAAGCGGTTTCATGTGCGCTTTCCTCTTTTCCTCACTCAAAATGGCATCTTACGCGCCTTACTACGCCAATAGACTATGCGATTTGAGGGGTCTGTCGAGAGCCGACGCGGCGGTAGGCCATGGTTTTTGCCGAACAAAATTGTGGCGGCGCAGCACGCAAGCCTTATATGCCGTTCGGGCGAGTGAAACACATAGCGGGGTACGCTTTTGTCTGAAGAGACGAAACTCAAAAAGAACCTCACTTTGTTTGACGTCTATGCGGTGTCGACGGGGGCGATGTTCAGCTCTGGCTTCTTTCTTCTGCCAGGCATCGCCGCCAGCTATACCGGAGACTCAGTCTATCTGGCTTATTTGCTGGCTGGATTTCTGATCGTGCCGGCCATGTTGTGTATGGCCGAACTGTCGACCGCCATGCCGAAAGCTGGTGGAACCTACTATTTTCTCGACCGCGCTTTAGGGCCGCTCTTTGGAACCATTGGCGGGCTCGGATCTTGGGTGGCGGTGGTGTTTAAAAGCGCCTTTGCGCTGGTCGGAATGGGCGCCTATTTGAGCCTCTATCTCGACGTTCCGATCCTTGTCATTGCGGTTATTCTGACTTTGGTGTTCGGTCTGATCAATGCGTTCGGGGCCAAGGAAACGACGTTTTTGCAGCGTTTACTGGTCTCAGTCTTAGTCGTCATCTTGGCCGCTTTTGTCATTTTGGGACTGGCCGAAACCGGTGTCGCCGCTGGGTTGCAGCCCAATCAGGGGACGCAGCCTTTCTTCAAAGAAGGGACTGTCGGCTTTGTTGCGACGATTGGATTGGTCTTTGTCTCTTATGCGGGCCTGACCAAAGTCGCGAGCGTCGCCGAAGAAGTTCAAAGCCCGGATCGCAACATTCCACTGGGCATGGTTCTATCCTTGATAACTGCGACCGCGATATACACGCTTGGTCTGATCGTGATCATCGCCATTCTGCCAGTTGATGCGCTGTATGGCAGTTTGACGCCGGTGGCGGATGCCGGTCGGCAATTTATTGGTGACTGGCCGTATGACCTCGGGGTCATCCTAATCGTTGTGGCAGCGATTGCGGCGTTCGCCTCGACGGGCAATGCTGGGATCATGTCGGCGAGCCGTTATCCATACGCTATGGCCAAAGATAAGCTCTTGCCGGAGCGGTTCGCGGCGATTGGCCGGTTTGGCACGCCGGTATTCTCGATTGCTGTGACAACGCTCAGCATGATTGCGGTGCTTTTGCTATTCGATGTGGAGGCGGTGGCAAAATTGGCGAGTGCGTTCCAGCTCTTTTTGTTCGGCCTGGTCAGCGTCGCCGTCATTGTCATGCGCGAGAGCCAGATCGCGACCTATAAGCCGGGCTTCCGGTTGCCCTTCTATCCCTGGCTGCCCGTTATGGGCATCTTGATTTCATTCTGGCTGATTGTCGAAATGGGCATTCTGGCCATTGGGTTTACCGGCATGTTGACGATTGCCTGCGCGCTTTGGTTCCAATTCTACGCATCTGGGCAATTGGTCCGCCGCGGCGCGATTTACCATGTCCATGAGCGCTTGGGCCAAATGCGCTATGAAGGGCTGGAGCGAGAGCTCATGACCATCATTCATGATCGCACGCAAAAGCAAAACCTCACCTATGAAGCTTTGATCGCGCGATCTGTGGTCCACACTTATAGCCATGGCAGCTATTCGCGGGAGATGCTGATCGATGAGGTCAAGAATATTGGCCATACGGCGTTTGGCATTGATGAGGCGGTCATGGATGGGGTGTTCAATACCGGCGCTGCGACGCTGCACCCTTTGAGCGAGCATGTGTTACTCGCCTATCGCAGCCATGACGGGCTAGAGAGCCCCCAATTGGTGGTGTTCCGGTTCGGGAAAGCTGCGACGGCGGATATGCAAGAAGCCCGCGATGCTCATACGATCATGATGCTAATCTGTCCGCGCAAGCCGGCTGGCTTGGATTTGCGTTTGGCAGGGCATTTGGCCGAAGTGGTGCAATCCTTTGATTTTGAGCGGCGCTGGCTGGCGGCGCGGTCCGATAAGGATATGAATGAGATCCTGATGCGCGATGATCACTTCTTGCATGCGCCGATTTCAGACCTTGGTGCGCTGCACGATTCGGTCGGGCTCCCCCTCGCCGATATCGATTTGCCGGGCAGTTGTTTGATCGCCATCATCGAGCGCGATGGCGATATTATTATCGCGGCCCCCAAAGAAGTGCTCCAGCCCGGTGACCACGTGGCGGTGATTGGCGAGCCAGATGATTTGACGGCGCTGGTCAAAGGCTAAGCGGCAGGAACGAGGGCCGCCTTTAGGTCCGCTTGAGCTGTGGCAATGGCCGCGCTGACCCTCGCGCTCCAATCCCCCAGCGTACCGGCCTCTTCAATTTCGGATGGGAAAGTTACGGACCGCGAAGCGTTCACGCAGCCGCCTTCCCCGCCGACAAACCCGGCAAGCGCTTGCCCTGCCCCGGCCCCTTGCGCGCCATAGCCCGGCACCAGGAACAGCGCCTTTGGCGCCAGCGTACGAAGCGTTCGAGCCTCCTCAGGACCGGTGGCCCCGGCGACCAGCATCAAGCCGGACCATCCGCAATTGCCTTTCAGACGTTCGATCATCGGTGCGAGGCTCTCAACCACGCGGGCAAAAAGCGGCGCGCCTTCAAGCGCGCGCGCTTGATAATCCGCGCTGCCAGGATTGCTGGTCCGGGCGAGCACGATGACGCCTTTACGAGAAGCTTCTGCCGCCCGGACGTGTGGCTCTAACGTATCGAGCCCCATATACGGGTTCACGGTGAGTGCATCGCTCGCAAAGGGCGCGTCTGCGGTCAAATGCGCCGCCGCATAGCCGGCTGCGGTTGAGCCAATATCTCCGCGCTTGGCGTCCATAAGCACGATCAGGCCGGCCTCTTTTGCGGCGGCGCAGACATTTGCAAGCGCCCGCATGCCTTGCCAGCCATGCCGCTCAAACAGACCGGCTTGCGGCTTCACAAGTCCCGCCTGACCGGCCGCCGCTTCAACCACCGCGATGCCCCATTTTTCAAGACCGTCCGGCGTATCGCCTCCAAACAGATGCGGGATGCGCCCGGCATGGGGATCAATGCCAACGCAAAGCGGGCCATATTTGGCCGTGGCAGCGGTAAAGCGGTCAGCGAACATAGCGCGGCCTATTCATCCACGCTGCAAGCGACTTTGACAACTTGCAGATTGCGCCGGGCATAATCGGCCTCTTTGCCATAGGTCTCGGCAGAGAAAGACCGCGCCGGCTCGCCTTGCGTGTCCGCGCCCGTGGCTTTGATGAAATTCGCGACGGTTTCGGGCGAGGCGGTATAGATGCGGCCGCGCCGCGCGCTTTCGGCGACAATAACGCCGCGAACGTTGCCTGCCTCATCATAGACCGGCCCGCCGCTCAGACCGCCCAGCGAGCCCATAAGGCCGCGCGTCCGACCGGTTTCGGCCCAAGCCAATACTGATTCGCTGTTTGAGCGCTGGCCGCGCGAAATCAAAT
>JBCBYJ010000340.1:0-1659 GCA_039815905.1 Pseudomonadota bacterium
CCGTGCGCGCGGCAGCAGCAAAAGCGGTCGGCAATATCCGCGCGCACGGCAAGCTCATTGCCATCCCCGAGCCGCAGCGCGATTAATTCCCCAAGCAGATTGGGATAGAGATTATCCTCTAATAAAACATCCGCGCCGCCCGCCTCGACTAGGCCTTCCGCATTGGCCTCTTGGTGATTGTCCATCGCGATTTTGAGCGGGATGAGGATAGACGGACGCCCGACCGCCGCGATCTCGCTCACTGTGCCGGCGCCAGATCGGGCAATGATCAGATGCGCCGCTGCGAGGCGCTCTGGCATGTCTGAGAAGAAGGGTTGAAGGGTCGCCGTCACTTGCACTTTGTCATAGAGGGCACGGACCTGATCGAGCTGCTCTTCGCGCACTTGTTGCACGACATTGAGCCGCACGCGCAAAGGCGCTGGAATATGATTGGCAATCGCCAGCGGGATCGCTTCCCCCAAGATTCGCGCGCCTTGCGAACCGCCAGTCACGAACACGGTCAGCGCGCCGTCTTGGCTTGGAAAAGGCACATCCCGTACAGCCGCAATTGGCGCCCGCACGGGATTTCCGACCGGGTGATGTTTGGCGCCGCTTGGCAGACGGTCGAGCCGCTCAAAGCCAGAGGCGACAATCGCCGCCTGGTTCGCAAAAGCGCGATTGACCCGGCCCAGCACAGCGTTTTGCTCATGAATGAGCAGTGGGATTTTGAGCCGTCGTCCGGCCGACAGAGCGGGATAGGCGGGATAGCCGCCAAACCCGGCAATCAAAGCCGGCTTGGTCTCGCGCTTGAACCGGCGCACGGCGGTGTTGACGCCCGCGCGCAGTTTCAGCGCGGTGCCAGGCAGCGTCCACGGCTTGCGCACATTCGGGCTCGCCGCTTGCACTTCCATCTTCCAATCGGCGGGAAATTTTTCCGCATAGTGCAGGCCGCGACTGTCACTGATCAAGCCGACTTGCCAGCCGCGCGTGGCCATTTCTTCGGCAAAGGCGGCGGCGGGAAACATGTGTCCGCCCGTGCCGCCGGCGCCGATCACGACAAGAGGTTTTTCGCTCATATTAGCCCTTCACGCTGGTATGCCCGCGCCGGATCAAGGCGAGCGCTAAACCCAGCGTCAGCGCGGTGCCAATCATCGACGACCCGCCGCTTGAGATGAATGGAAGTGTCATCCCCTTTGGCGGTATGAGACTGACATTTACCGCAATATTTATGGCAGCCTGAAGACCAAAAAGCGCAAACAATCCGGACGCCGCCGCGCGCGGATACGGATCATGCAACCGCGCCGCCGCTCGGAGCCCTTTCCAGACGATGAAACCATAGACAAAAATCAGACCGACCGCAGCGATATAGCCAAACTCCTCACCCATCACCGCATAGATGAAATCCGTATGGGCATCTGGCAACGCAGTTTTGATCTTGCCCTCGCCGGGCCCGACCCCAAACAAGCCGCCCCGCCCAATCGCTTCAGAGGCTTTGTCGATTTGATAAGTGTCATAATCGCTCGGAAAGAAGAAGGAATTGATCCGAAACCGAACATGCGGCAGCGTCGCATAGAGCAGGCCCGACAGAGCCGCCCCGCCGCCGACACCGCCACCGCTGTGGCGCCCAGGGTGTCCCAGTCGACGCCGACGGCACCGGCACACTCACCGGTCCACACCGGC
>JBCBYJ010000341.1:0-1648 GCA_039815905.1 Pseudomonadota bacterium
GGCGGCGTTGATGCTGAAGCTTGGCTGCGAGAGCAAAGCTGGCGCTGCCAGGACTTTCTCATCTCCATAGCTTGTTTCCAAGAACGGGCGGCCGCTCTCAATTTCAGCGTCGAACTCTTCGAAATCAAAGGGCTGGATACCGCGCAGCTTTTTAGGGCTCGCAGATAGAGGCAGGGTTTCAGACGGATAACCAGAGACCGGTCCTGCCTCAGCCGGATCGCTATCCAGCTCCGTGATTGTGATGGCGTCAATCGTGTCGGTGCGCGCACAAACACCATCTTGCCGCGCGCAGCTCCAATCCTGAAACCAGGTGGTTTCCGAGGAGAGGACACCGCCCATGCTGGTGCAGCCAGCCAGAGACACGAAACTAAAGACTAAAAACAGAGTTCGCATGGAAAAGACCTCCCAAGATCAACTGAACATGGCCGCGCTGGAAGACAGCGCGCCGGTTTTGGTGAGCGTTTGAGTGACGAGGAGCGCGACGGCTGCACTGAGAGCGCTTAAATAGGCGCCCATGACCTTGCCGCCGGTCGCAAAGCTGCGAGAGGCTGCGATGGCAAGGCTTGCTGCAATCACGAACATGGCGGCGAGATAGATGGGTTCGTTTACGCTCGACTGATGCACAAAGGCGAGTGAGGCGGCGATCGTGCCGATGACCATCATAATGAGATTGTAGAAGTAGGCTGTGTTTGGTTCGCGCGCGCCGTTAACGGCGAAACCTGTCATGGACCCGCCCATACAGGCCCCGGCAGCGAAGAGTTCAAGAGTCGCAAGCATTACTTTCCTCCTTTGAGCCAAGCGTCGAGATCGCTCGGCCCAAGCATGCCGTATCGAATGGCGCCGTCGTCTCGGATCAGGATCGGTGTACCGGAGAGGCCAAGAGTTCGAGCCGCGCGTTCATTGCGCGCGACCGCCATCGCCCGCTCACAAGAAGGCCCAGGGTTCAAATTCCTGGTATAGGCCTGGTAGAGCGCGGTTTCTGGATCAGAAGCGCAATAAACCGTCTCTGGAATAGCGCGACCGCCGACGCTTCCGACCAGATAGACACTGGCTTCAACATCACCAAGCGCGATGACAGATTCAGCGAGCTGCGCGCAGTACGGACAGGCGGGATCCGCGATGATGGAAACGTGCCGTTCGCCCTCCCCAGTGAGAATAGCGTCTTTCGGGTCGAACGTGCCTTTCAGGCCATTGGCGAGGGAGCCGGGCGACGCGCGAGGCGCGGAAGACGTGTCGGAGATTCCGTACTTTGCGTCGAGCGCATCTAGACGGTCATCTGTAATGGACCTTCCGAGTTGGAGATCGAACACGCGCCCGATCACCATCAGTCTTGCATCAGGCGTGGTGTAGAAGACTGATTTACCGGCGACCACCTCGCACAAGGGCGATGTCAGCGCGCAGTCAACGCTATCGATGTTCGTGTTTGGAAATGCGCTGCGAATGGCGCTCTCATCGGCTGATGCCAATCCCGAAGAGCCGAGAACGAGCGCAGCTAATCCTAAAATCGCTTTCATGGCCGATCTCCATCATGGACATCGCGAACCGTTGATCCCGACACGAAGACCAGTTCTACGGCGACGCCAGCAGGCAGCTCTATGACGCTGTCATAATCTTCAGCTTGCTCGATCAGGAAATCAGCGATGCGATC
>JBCBYJ010000342.1:0-1629 GCA_039815905.1 Pseudomonadota bacterium
TGATCAAGCCGACATCGAGACCGGAGGTAAACAGGATGGCCATGAAGGCCGTCAAAGGCAGAGGATCGCTGCCGGTCAGCTTCAAGTTTCGAAACCAGAAGATCAGCCCCAAAGACGTGCAGAGCGTGCTTAATATCGCGGCCGACAGGATGATCGTCATGCAGCTTGTCGCTCCATCTCCAATCCGGACGTGGCCTTACGGGGCGTTTGAGATTTGCACATCATCGCGCATGCCAAGGTATAGGCTTAGACAACAGATTAAGAGCACGAATGTGAAGGGCAGGGCCGCCGCGATGGTTCCCGCTTGCAGGGATTCCAAAGCCGATGTGCCGCCTCCATACAATAGCGCCGATGCGGTCAGTCCGAGCATGCAGGCCCAAAAGACGCGTTGGGTGACCGGCGCGTCGGTTTTCCCGCCAGATGTAATCGTATCGACCACCAAAGCGCCTGAATCTGCTGACGTCACGATGAAGACGATGAGCAGTCCGATGGCAACGAAAGATGTCACGGTCCCCCAAGGCATGGCCGCAAGCATCTGAAACAGGACGGTGGCTGAACTGACGATGCCGCCAGAAAGGTCGCCGGTGCCGTTGTCATACTGGAACACGGCGGTGCCGCCAAAGGCTGAGAACCAGACAACACAAATCGCAAAGGGGGCCAGCAGCACAACTGAGAAATATTCGCGCACGGTGCGACCGCGTGAGATGCGCGCGATGAACATGCCGACAAAAGGCGACCAGGAAACCCACCAAGCCCAATAGAAAATCGTCCAATCATGGAACCAGCCAATGTCTTCCCGTCCGATCCAATTGGTCAGGGCAGGGGTGTCTCTGAAATAGGCCAGTAAGTTTTCGCCCATGCCAGTAAAGATGAGCATGGTCGGACCGGCAATGCAGACAAAGACCAGCAGTCCAAAGGCGATCAGCATATTGATATTGCTGAGCAGTTTGACACCGCCATCCATGCCGCGAATGACCGAGATCACTGCCAGTCCTGTCATCGCCGCGATCAAACCGATTTGGACCCAGATATTCGGTTCAAAGTCAAACATATAGCCAATCCCGCTCGCCGCCTGTGTGCCGCCAAGACCAATCGTCGTGGCGAGACCAAAGATCGTGGAAACCACAGCGAACAGGTCAATAATGTGCCCCCACCAGCCCCAAACGCGCTCGCCGAGCAGCGGATAGAAGGCGGAGCGAATGGATAAAGGCAGGCCTTTATTATGCGCGAAGTAGCCCAGCGAAAGTCCTACCACAGCATAGATGGCCCAAGGCGACAGACCCCAATGGAACAGTGTCGCGCTGAAGGCCAAACGATTGGCGTCCGGCGTGCCGGGCTCGGCGCCCAAGGGCATGCCGAACCAATCTGTGTGATAAGCCAGCGGCTCTGCGGCGCCCCAGAACATAAAGCCAATGCCGACGCCGGCGGCAAACAGCATTGCGATCCAGGAATGCATTTTGTAATCCGGGCGCGCGTCTTCGCCGCCGAGACGAATCCGGCCCAACGGGGAAATGGCAAGCGCGATGCAAAAGATAAAAACCACAACCGGCGTTGCCGCGAACAACCAATCAAAGGATTGCAGCGTGTTGGAGCGCGCCGCGCTCAACATCTCGCCGGATAAGGTCGGAA
>JBCBYJ010000343.1:0-1587 GCA_039815905.1 Pseudomonadota bacterium
GTAAATTCTAGCCAATTAAACCTGGGTTTTGATAGGGGGGAATCAGAGAATTCAGATGAAATTACGGTTATATCTGCTTGTTTTTTTGAGATTTTCGGACGCCTGTACGAGCGCTGAATACGCCATGTTCAAATCTGATTGATTTGTCATCCTCAACCCCGATAAACTAGAGGGACGAACGGAGGCTTTGCGTGGACCGATTCTGGACCTTTCTGATCCCCTTGGTGATTTTAATGGTGGCCGAAGCCGTATGGCCGAGGCGCACGCGCACGCTGTCGCGCGCGTCGCGCTGGCCGAGCGCGGCGCTGCTGCTCGGGTCCGGTCTGATCCTGATGAGATTGATTGTGCCCGCGGGTTTGGTCGGCATCGCGCTTTACGCCGAACGTATTGAGTTTGGCCTGTTTCAGCAATTGGACCTGCCGATTTGGATCGCGGCTATGATCGGGTATGTGCTGTTCGACCTAGCCGTCTGGGCGCAACATGTCGCCATGCATCGGGTCGATGGTTTGTGGCGCTTCCACCGGGTGCATCATGCGGATCCGGATTTTGACGTGATGACGGCGCTGCGCTTTCACCCCGGAGAGATTTTGATCTCGCTCGCCTGGAAGGGAAGCGTTGTCGCGCTCTTAGGCGTCCCGGCGGTGTTTGTGCTTTGGTATGAAGTGATCCTCAATGTCGCGGCGATGTTCAATCACTCAAATCTGAGACTCCCGCTCAGCCTCGACCGGTGGCTGCGTCTGATCTTAGTGACCCCAGACATGCACCGAGTGCATCATTCAACCGACCCGATCGAAGCCAATCGCAATTTCGGCTTCTTCATTCCCTGGTGGGATCGCGCGTTCCGCCTCTATCAAGCGGCCCCTGAGCGCGGTCATCAAGATATGGAAATTGGTCAGACCGACTGGCGCACCAAGGCGGATCAATCGCTTTGGGCACTGCTCATACAGCCGCGGCACAAGCCTTAAGGCGCGGTCCACGCTTGGCGCGTTTCAGCGACATTTTGGAGAAAGTCTTTGACCGCCATATCCCCGGCATCGGCGAGGCTGGTGCGAAAGCCTTGCACGGTCAAATCTGGGGCGACGACCAAATAAGTCGGAGTCCAGCGAATCCGCAATTTTTGGCGAATTGAAGCGTCTGCATCAATCAGCGTTGGAGAGGTCCAGCCTTTTTCCTCAAACCAGGCCGATACGGAGCCATAGCCTCGAAACGCTTGGCGGGTGCGGGTCTCATTTTGCGGCGTATGAATGGTCATGAAATGCAGATCAGGATCTTGCCCAATCGCGTGCGCCAAGGCCGCTGCATATTCGGCATCATTGCGGCTATCATGACACCAGATGCCCCAGACTTGAATGACAGTCCATTGGCCGTGCAAGGCGCTGGATGCGAAGCTCGTTTGGTTGGACAATTCGCCGCCAAAGTCGGGCAGAGGCTCGCCAAGCCCCTCATATGTAAAGGGTCGCCCATAATCATCGCGGGGCACGTCCCCGCGGCTGAGATCTGCGTGGTCCGGCACCGGCAGGCCGGGCGTGTAATAGCCAATCGCAGATTTACCGTCTGGCGGCATGGGCAAGCGCCGCGCCGCCGCCA
>JBCBYJ010000344.1:0-1578 GCA_039815905.1 Pseudomonadota bacterium
CGCCACAGGTCGGCTTGCTGCAAAGTTGGCATCAACATCTCAATCGCGCCGGCGCGGTCCATTTCTTCGCGGACGATTTGCTCGATCTTTTTGAGCGCGCGAAAGCCGAGCGGCAGCCAAGAATAGATCCCAGCGCCATTTTGCCGGACCATGCCTGTGCGCAGCATGAGTTTATGGCTCGCGATGGTTGCGTCGGCTGGCACGTCTTTAGAGACGGGAATGAAGTATTGAGACAGGCGCATTGGAGTAACTTTTTTCATGCGGTTTGAACGGGTTGGCTCGTGTTATGCCGACCGGGTCGGCTTGGCTAGAGCCAATCGGCGGTGCTTGACGTTCTGACAAATGCAGGCAGGACTAGCGCCGATGATCTTACTCGATGCTGCGTTTCGATTTTCCGGGATAACGATCCTGCTTTTGGTCGCGGTGATCGCCTTGCGCGATGCGCGCCACTTGCTGCAAGGGCGGCTGGCGGCCGCGATGTGTTTCTGTCTGACCGGCATGCTGCTCAACACGCTGCCGGATTGGTACGAATCGCCAACCGCATTGTGGGCGATCGCCTGGATCTTACATGTCCCCAACATCGTTTTACTCTGGCTGTTCGCGCTGTCTTTGTTCCAAGATGATTTCCGTATGCGACGTCTGCATTGGGCGGCGCTCGGGGCGACATTCATATTTTTGCCCGGCATTCAACTTTCGATCTGGATGGACAATCAATCCTCTACTTTGATCTTCGTTGTGGCCAATCGGCTCCTTGGGTTTTCGGTCTTGGCGCATTTGTTTTGGACCGCCTGGTCGGGACGCAAGGATGATTTGATCGAAGCCCGGCGGCGCACGCGCCTCTGGTTCATCCTCGGACTCGGGGTGACGGCTTTGGTCATCTTGAGCGGGGAAGCCCTGCATTACGGGCTGACCTTCGATAATGATGACCCGACCTGGTTCACCACTGCGCGCTCGATGATTTCATTGCCAATGATCGTAATTGGCGCGCTTTGGTTCCTGAAACTCCTGCCCGAAACGCTGTTATTTGAACGCACCGCGCCGCCCGCGATCGCGCCCCATAAAGTCGACCCCAAAGACAGCGCGACCTATGCGCGGCTGGTCGCGGCGATGGAGGCGCAATTGCTCTACCGCGAACAAGGGCTCGGTATCGGGGATCTCGCCAAAAAGCTCAATGTGCCAGAGCATCAGTTGCGGGCTTTGATCAATAAAGGCCTCGGCTATCGCAATTTTGCAGCCTTTCTCAATCAGTACCGCTTGGCCGAAGCGAAAGCCGCCCTCGCGGACCCGGAACAAGCGCGGACGCCGATCCTGACCATCGCGATGGATGTTGGCTATGCCTCTTTGGCGACGTTCAATCGCGCCTTTAAGTCCGAAGTGGGACAAACCCCGAGCGCGTTCCGTGCAGACGCCCTCGCCCGCGCTGCGCAATCTTAAAAAACTATCCTCAATTTTGAAAAAGGGCCCGCAATTTCGCGTCTGCGGAGCAATTATAGACCGACCATGATCAGCTCGCCTCATCAACAGACGAGGACCCGGCACCATGGACGTTCTACCCTTTTTCACTGACGAGCTCGCCCC
>JBCBYJ010000345.1:0-1564 GCA_039815905.1 Pseudomonadota bacterium
GCGGGAACCAGAATTACCAGTTCGTAATACATCGAATAAGGCGCCGAGAGCAGCGTCGCGCAGGCGATCACAGCATAGCGCATTTGCCAATCTTTGGAGCGTCGGCAAATCCAAACCACGGCGCCGATCGAGATCAACAAGGTCGATCCGGCCAGCGCCAAGGCAATCGCTTCGGGGACGGATAGAAGCCGTGCCGCGGCATAGACATTGACCATTTTAAACAGCGGCATAACGCCCTCAGAGACCGAGCCCGACACACTCCCCACGGCGACAAAGAAGGCGGTCCAGGCCGCCGGGCCCAAGGCGACCGCTGAAAGACACCAGAGAATCAGGCTGATGATCGCAGCGGCGTAGAACGCGCGCCAATGTCCGCCGGCAAGATAGACCACAGGCAGCAACAGCCCGAGCTGCGGCTTGATCGTCAGCACCGCCGCCGCAAGCCCAGCCATGATCGGCTTGGATTTGGCGTAACGCACCGCCACCATCAGGAGCGTCGCCGTAAACAGGGCGTTTTGACCCGTATTCAGCGCCGTCAGCACCGGGATCGTCGCCAGCGCCGCGATCAAAAACCGGCCGCGCAATCCTGACAGGATCAGCATGGCCGTAAAGCCCGCAAGACCCAACCCGCACCAGAGCGCATAAGCGAGACCGTAAGGCAGATAGCCGATCGGGCTGAAAATCAGGCTGGCATGCGGGGGATATTGCCAGGTCAGCCCAGCATCATCGACTTGCGGACGATGCGCGGCAATCGCCGTTTCGAGCCCGTCCGGCGTATACAGGCCCTGCAATCCGCCCGCCAGCGTCTCGCGCGCCGCGGCCCAAAACGCGATAAAGTCGCCGCCAAACACGAAGTCGGGCGATCCGCCGACCATATAGATGATCAGAATCGCATATTGCGTGACCGCCAGCGCCAAGACGGCGGCAAAGGCAAGTGTCGGCTGAAAGTAGCGTTCAAGCGAGGCCATGACCTGATCCGAGTTACCGGCCAAGCCTTATCGCCAACACGATAAATTTTAGTGAAAACCGCGCGGCTTTTAAGCCACCCGCACCATCAGAGCGCTTTCGGGCAATTCTTCCGCAAAGCAACGCTGATACATCTCGGCCACTAAGGGGCGCTCTAGCTCGTCGCATTTGTTCAAGAAGGTCATCCGGAAGGCATGTCCCAGATCGCCGAATATCGCGAAATTCTCAGCCCATGTGATCACCGTTCGAGGGCTCATCACAGTCGACAGGTCGCCATTCATGAAGGCGTTCCGCGTCAAATCCGCGAGCGTCACCATGCGGCTCAGCGTTTCGGTTTCAACGTCGCCGGCTTTGGTCGCGACGATCTCAACTTCCGCATCATGTTCGAGATAGTTGAGCGTCGTCACGATGCTCCACCGGTCCATTTGCCCTTGGTTGAGCTGCTGCGTGCCGTGATACAGCCCGGTTGTATCGCCGAGACCAACCGTATTGGTCGTCGCGAACAGGCGGAAATGCGGATTCGGCTCAATCACGCGGTTCGTGATCCAGCGGGTCTTGGAGGCGAGCGGCAAGCTGACTTTGCTGGACCAGAACCGCGTGA
>JBCBYJ010000346.1:0-1541 GCA_039815905.1 Pseudomonadota bacterium
CGAGGTTAGCGAGCAGGTCTACGGCTGTCGCGTCAAACGGCGAGGAGAACATCGTAATGCCCACTTCGCGCGCTTTGTCGAAAAGAGCTTCATGCCACTCCCACGGGGTATGAGCTTCTTTGTACAATTCGTAAAGCGTGCGCCCGTCCCACAACCCGCCAGAAATTCTGAATTCGGGACGGTCGCTTTCGATGGTGATCGTGTCGGCTGTGTAGGTCTGTATCTTGACGGCGTCGGCGCCGGCGTTCTTTGCGTGCTGAATGAGTTCAAAAGCACGTTCGATCTGACCGTTATGGTTTCCCGAGAGCTCTGCGATCATGTACGGCGGCTCTCCTGGGCCGATTGTCCGCCCATCGATCTTAAGGCTCTTTGGCGCAGTCGCTTTCACGCGATTTCATCCTCCCAGTCTTTCAAGTGTTTTTGAAGATGAACGGACACAGATTTGCGACGCAAGAACCAAGCATCGCGATCTAGCGCATAGATGTCGGCTGGCGGCGAACCCGTCCCCTGATGCGCCTCAATTGGGCCCAAACGTTGAAAACCAAAGCGATCGTGCACACCAAGCGACTTGGGGTTTGCGCGGAGCGCGACCCCTTCCACCGTTTCTGCGCCGGCTGAAGAAAACAAATAGTCCAGCATCAAGAAACACATACCCATACCTTCTCTGCGCCGAGCATTTTGCTCGCCGATGTAGAAGTTCCACCTCCACGTGTTTCGCTTATTGGGTTGAAGAGTCGCGCTGATGTGCCCGATTGCGATTTGTTCGACCTCGTAGATAGTCCAGACCCCATCATCGCGCTTCCGGACCCCATCAAACCACTTTTGATGGTCTTCAAAGGAAATAGGGGCCTGATTAAGACTGGCTAAGCGCACCGGCTCTTGGTTCCGCCAGCCTAGAAGAAGTGATTTGTCACTCGGTTTTAACGCCCGTAAGCGTCGTTTGCCGCGCAGCTTTATCGCCGCGCTCGAAGATAGTGACGCCACCTGTGCGGGGGCGTTCATTTTTTGGATAACTCGATCTACCCCGAGCCCATCGCACATTTCCGAGGCGCATCGCGACATCTCGACCAAGGTTTCCGGCTTATTGCAAAGCTCGAGCACGGCGGCGCGGATCTGGTTCTCGTTGATCGCCTCCGGTCGCCCCAAAGAAATGGCCGCCCCGGCATCAGCTAACCCCGCTGCAATATCTCGCTGGTTCGCGGCAAGCGTAAAGACCAGAGATGGCAACCCCATTGTGAGACGCTCCCAGCTGGTAGCGCCGGCGGCGCCAATGGCGAGGTCGGCTTCCGCCATCAGTTTCCCGACTTCATCGCAATCGAAATGCACGCTCAGGTTTGGGGCTTGGATCTCGCGCAGGGCATCCGCCGTCTCAGCACCCGAAGAAACGGCTAGATCAACCTCGTACGGCTCGCCCGCCAACGCTTTCGCCGCTTTCCAAGCGCCCCCCCCGATGTCCATCAGTCCCGTCGAGACGAGTATCCGCCGTGCACAAGGCAGGGAGCCCCGACGAGCGAGGGACGCCTCTCGCAGTTCAGCGAATT
>JBCBYJ010000347.1:0-1502 GCA_039815905.1 Pseudomonadota bacterium
AGTTTCTCGCGGTTTCAATGAATCCCACAATTCATCCACAGGGCTTGTCGAATTCCTTGACGTCCGGCACAGGAAAAGATCGTCACGCCAGGATCCTCATGCGCCTTTCGATTTACTTTAACGTCCATTTGGTCTCGGACTCGACCGGTGAGACTTTGAACGCTGTGATGCGCGCGGCTGCGGCCCAGTTCGATCGCACCATCCCGCTTGAGCACAATTACTATTTGGTGCGTTCTGAGCGCCAGCTTGACCGCGTCATGGCCGAAATCGAAGCCGCTCCGGGGGTGGTCTGGTATACGATCTCGGATGAGAATTTGCGCCGCAAACTGGAACAATTTTGCCGCCAGCGGGGCATTCAGACCTTGCCTGTCCTGGACCCGTCAATCCATATGCTATCGCGTCATCTGGGCATCGCGGCGAGCGAGAAAATCGCCGGTCAACACGCGCTAAACGATGATTACTTTAAGCGGATCTCGGCGATTGATTTCGCGCTCGCTCATGATGATGGCCAGAACGTATCCGGGCTTGCCGACGCTGATGTCATCCTGCTCGGGGTCAGCCGAACGTCTAAAACGCCGACCTGCGTCTATCTCGCCAATCGCGGCGTCAAAGCGGGTAATATTCCGCTCGTGCCGGGCATTCCGCTGCCGTCAATGGTGGAACAATTGGAGCACCCGATGGTGGTCGGCCTAAAAATTGGGGTGGAGCGGCTCTTGCAAATTCGCGGGCAGCGGCTGCGCTCCCTGCAGGAAGACGCCAAGACCAATTATGTCGATGAAGAAGCGGTGCGCGCCGAAGTGACCGAAGCGAGTCGGCTCTTTCAGCGCAATAAATGGCCGGTGATCGACGACTCCCGGCGCAGCGTCGAGGAGACCGCCGCAGCGATCTTGAATAAATTGTCCGAGCGCCGAGGGTTTATTTGATGCCCGAAATCGTTCTCGCCTCTGGCAGCCAAAGTCGCCGCGCGCTCTTGGCGGGTGCTGGCATTGAGGCACATGCGATCAAACCAAATGTCGATGAGGAGACCGCGCGAAACGCGATGCGCGCCGAAGCGGTCGCCGTGCGCGACCAAGCGATGCACCTGGCCGAGATGAAAGCGCTAAAAGTGTCGCGGTCCCAGCCAGGCCTCGTCATTGGCGGCGATCAAATGCTCAATCTGGACGGCGTGGCGTTTGATAAGCCGGCTGATTTAGACGGCGCAAAAGCGCACCTTCGTGCGCTGTCAGGCAAGGCGCATTACTTGGAAACCGCGATTGTCATCGCCGAGAATGGCGAATGTGTTTGGCGCCATTTGGCCCGGCCAAAACTTACTGTCCGTACACTGAGCGACGCGTTTATTGATGATTATGTCGAGGCCTGCGGACCCGCGCTTTTGAGCACGGTTGGGGCCTATCAATTGGAAGGGCTGGGCGCGCAAATCTTCTCCAAGATTGAGGGTGATTATTTCTCTATTCTCGGCCTGCCTTTGCTGCCACTCTTGGACTATCTGCGCGTTCGAAATC
>JBCBYJ010000348.1:0-1406 GCA_039815905.1 Pseudomonadota bacterium
GAGGACGCGGCGATCTTCATTTTCGATCGACGCCGCGACGGGTTGTGCAACCGGAGTGGTCTGAGCCGTTTGAATCGGCTCCGCAACCGTCAAAGGGACGGACGACGATTCTTCCTCCTGCGCTTGCGAGACAATGGCAATCGTTCTGTCATTGATGTAGGAATAGCTGAGATCGGTCTCGGCGAGGAGTGTGTTCAACGCGGTGGCTTCGGAATAGGTGCCGCTGAGCCCCGGCGCGTTAAAGTCAGCCGCGTCGACGCTGGCGATCACGATTTGCTTATCGATCTGTTCGGCAAGCTCATTCAGAGACGCTTCGAGCGTCATGGACTGAATGTCTATCGCGTGAGCTTCCGCGGTCGCCGTCTGCGCAATGCCGACCCCCATAGCCATAGATGAGAGAAGAATGCTGGTCGAACCTTTGAGAAAAATCTTCAAAGGGTGATGGGCTGGATTGCCTGACATGATGGACGATTCCTTCTGAACAATGGCCCCCGTTGCCCTCCTCCTGCAGGAGCGCCTCCGACGGTTTCGCCATACGAGCGTTAAGAGGTGTCAGTGGTGTGAGGTTGGGTATCGATTCATAGAAAATTCACATTTCTCACGCTCGAGCCGGCGCCCAAAACCGGCTTAGTCAAAAATGCAGTACCCAATTTGAACCTCGCGGCACTCTTTAGCTGTAAGCGAAAAATTTTGTGGCAAGGAAGCGGCGTATGACCGGTGCCTCTGGCAGATCAAATCAAACACCAGGGGGTCAATCCTCTGACGTCCATGACCTGTTCGTTGAATACGGCCCGACCTTATTGAGATACTTGTCTTATCGGGTTGGAAACAGCACGGATGCAAATGATCTCGTGCAGGAAGCCTATCTTCGTCTGACGCGGGTAAAGAACCGCGATCTGATCGAAAAGCCAGCCGCCTATCTGTTTCAGATCGCCACCAATCTCGCGAATGAGTTTCATCTCAGAAAGAAAAAAGCCCCGATCGCGATCGACCTCGACACGGCGGCTGAGCGCGGCGGCGTCAGCGACGAGGATCAGTTTCAGCGCGATATGGAAGCGCGCTCCGGCATACAGGCATTGGAACGCCTTTTGGAAAAGCTTCCGCCGCTATATCGCGAAATCCTATTGTTGCGAAAACGGGATGGCTACAGTCACGCCGAAATTGCTGAGAAACTCGACCTGTCACCGCATACGGTTCATCGCTATCTCACAAGAGCCTTAGCGCGATGCCGAGAGGAGCTGGTTGAATGAAGAAAGGAATGAATTCGCAAATTGTCAATGAAGCCGCCGACTGGGCCGTCCGGGTCGACGCTGGCGCCTTATTGCCAGCTGAGCGCGCAGATCTTGCCGAATGGCTGAATGCATCCCCGATACATATCGAAGAATTTCTTACCGCATCCGCAATGC
>JBCBYJ010000349.1:0-1391 GCA_039815905.1 Pseudomonadota bacterium
CGGACGTCCCCATGCCGCTCGAAATCGGCAAAGGACGCATCATTCGCGAAGGCACATCCATCGCGATCCTGTCTTATGGCGCGCGTTTGCAAGAAGCTCTGGTCGCAGCTGACATGCTGATGGCGCAAGGTCTATCTTGCACGGTCGCAGATGCGCGGTTCGCAAAACCGCTGGACGCCGACTTAACCGAGCGCTTGGCGCGCGAGCATGAAGTTCTGATCACACTCGAAGAAGGCGCGCGAGGCGGCTTTGGCGCTTTCGTGTTGGAGCATTTGGCGCAGGTCGGCGCGATGGACCAAGGTCTCAAAGTGCGAACCATGCATTTGCCGGACGTTTTTCAAGACCAGGACAAGCCTGAAATTATGTATGAACAAGCCGGCTTGACCGCGCGTCATATCGCGGCGCGTGCCATTGAGGCGCTCGGGCGCGGCGACGTGTCAGAGATTGAACGGTTTGCGCGAGCCTAAGCGTTTCCTGATTTCTGCCTTAGTCTCGCCATCGCAGCATTGGACCACTCAAAGTGAAGTCTGAGAGGGATGAACTCATGCGTTTTTTTGCTGCTATTTGTGTTTGCGTTTTTGCCGCTGCGTGCGCGTCGACAGATATTGATGCGCCACCCGTCGAGGTGGACGCCCCGCCCGTGGCCGCTGAGCCAAGCCAGTTTGAATTGGCGATGGGCACAGTCGACGAACTTGTCGCGGCTGGAAATGAGCAAGCGGCCATTCTCCGCCTGGAACAACTGATCGGAAAGCAAGAAGCGACGGATGCTGAAAAAGCCGCCGCTTTGTACCGTATGGCGGAGCTGAAACTCGGGGAGGGCAATCAAGTCTGGGGCGCGATCGAAGCCTTAGACGAGCTTATCGACACTTATCCCGCCTATGAGAACATCACCGCCGCTATGGAGCTGCGCGATTATGCGCGCGGCGAAGCAACAAGCCTGAACGGGAAAATCGAAATGGGCGGTTTATCGCCCATGGAAGAGTTCCGCGCGCGTTTCCGCTTAGGCGAGCATCAAGATGCTGCCGACATCATGCTGGCCAATGCTTTGACGCCTGAAAATGATTTCATTCTGGATATGTTTCAGATCGGCTATCTTTGCGAGGATGCCGAGCTAACTGGACCGAGCTATAAACTTATCGAACCCGATGGCACGGATCGGGTCGTGCGGTTCTGCGATTTCGGGAAGTAAGTTTCTCAGTCTCCGCTGTAGAATGCAGCAATCTCTGAGTCTGAGCGCCGGTGCTGATGTTTTCATCAGCACCGGCTTTGCTTTTTGCCTTCAGGATAGCAGGAACGCCTTAGCGCTCTGAACATCTGCTAATTTTAATTACTCTACACACCCCTGCCCTTAGCAAGGAATAGGCCAGATCCGTTTACTATACCAATTAAAA
>JBCBYJ010000034.1:0-11937 GCA_039815905.1 Pseudomonadota bacterium
AATCGGGCCTGTCAGCACTACGCAGCGAGCGACTATTTCCCAAATGTCCGGATCATGGAACGCGTTACGATTGCGGGCGATCGGCCTTTCTTCACAGCCTAAGACGGGCTTTACAGCTTAAGACGGGCGAACTGATTGCAGCGCTGGCACGTCGGGCGTTTCTGACTATATAGACGCCAAACCCATCTGCTTCGGGCCTTGAACCCGGTTGGAGACGATTATGACTGATTTGACCGCGCTCGCAGCGCGCGAGCCTGACCCTGCGCCTGGTGCGGTGAACGCGCTTGGATTTGCCAAACCTCCCGCTCAAACGCGCGTCGTCGCTGCAATGTCTGGTGGGGTCGACTCGTCTGTCGTCGCAGCTTTGCTGGCGGCGCGCGGCTATGAGGTGATCGGGATTACGCTGCAGCTATATGATCATGGCGCCGCCATCGAGAAGAAAGGCGCCTGCTGTGCGGGTCAAGACATTCACGATGCGCGCAATGTCGCCGATCAGATCGGGATCCCGCATTACGTACTGGATTATGAAAGCCGGTTCAAAGAGCAAGTCATGGAAGACTTCGCCGACACCTATTTGTCCGGCGCGACGCCGATCCCTTGCATTCGCTGCAATCAAACCGTGAAATTCTCGGACTTATTGCGAACGGCCAAAGATCTCGGCGCTGATTGTCTCGCCACCGGCCATTATATCCGCCGCGTACAAGGCGAGGCCGAGCCCGAACTGCACCGTGCCGCAGATGCCAGCCGAGATCAGTCTTACTTCCTGTTTGCGACGACCAAAGCGCAGCTCGATTATGTCCGGTTTCCGCTCGGCGACTTACCGAAAATGCAAGTGCGCGAACTCGCCGATTATTTCGCGCTGCCGGTCGCCGCTAAGCCTGACAGCCAAGACATTTGCTTTGTGCCGGAAGGCTCGTACGCAGCCGTCGTCGAAAAACTGCGCCCGGGGTCCGGACGCGGCGGCGACATCATGCATCTAGACGGCCGCGTCCTGGGCGAGCATCAAGGGGTCATCCATTATACAATCGGGCAACGTCGCGGCTTAGGCGTGGCGACCGGCGACCCTCTATTTGTGGTCAAGATCGATGCTCCCGCGCGCCAGGTGATTGTCGGTCCACGCGAAGCATTGCTAACCGCTGGCCTGACGATGGAAGAGCTAAACTGGCTCGGAAATGGCACGCTGGAAGACGCTTGTGATCGCGGCGAACCAGTCCTTGTCCGGGTTCGCTCGACCCGCGAGCCCGCGCCTGGACGACTGGGATTTGCCGAGGGTCGACCTGCGGTCTGGTTCGATCAACCCGAAGAAGGCGTTGCGCGCGGTCAGGCGAGTGTTTTGTATGACGCGGACGGGTCAACGCGCATTCTTGGTGGAGGGTTTATCGCTTCGACCATTGCGGCTGATGAGCGGTTGCGCGCTTAAGTCAGAACGCGCGCAAAGCGCCGATCGGCTTCAGCGCGAAACGCATCGATGATGAGCTCGGCGGCAAGCCGGGAATTGGTACGCGCCAGTAGGCGCAGCACCGGGTTCTTAAACTCATAATCAATAAAGCAATGAACCCGCGTGCGACCATCCTCACGCGGGTCAAATTGCCAGCGATTTTTTAAGTGGCGAAACGGGCCGTTTTTTAAACGCACTTCGATGCGCCTTGCGGTTGGATCTCCAGAGACGAAGGTCGAGAAGCGCTCATTAAAGCCCTGAAACGTGACCGAGGCCGTACCGAGACACGAATAGGCCTCATCCGCGTCGCCTTGCTCCTCGGAGACTGAGATATTGGTGATCCACTTGATGAATTCTGGATAGCGCCGAATGTCCCGCACCAACTCGTACAAGTTTTCCGCAGTGTGCGGGATGAGCACTTGTTCTGAAACCCTAGGCATTGGCCCCGAGCTGCGCCTCTCGCGCGGCTCGCAATTTGGCAAAGTCCTCGCCCGCGTGATAGCTCGACCGGGTCAATGGCGAGGCTGAGACCATCAAGAAACCTTTGGCGCGGGCAATCTCTTCATATGCGGCGAACTCATCCGGCGTGACATAGCGATCTACGCCCGCATGTTTGCGGGTCGGTTGCAGATATTGCCCGATGGTGAGAAAATCGATCCCAGCCGAGCGCATATCATCCATGACTTGCATGACTTCTTCTTTGCTCTCGCCCAAACCAACCATCAGTCCGGATTTAGTGAATTGCGCCGGATCGCGCTCTTTCACTTTTTCCAACAATCGCAGCGAATGGAAATAGCGCGCCCCAGGCCGGATCGATAGATAAAGGCGCGGGACAGTTTCTAGATTGTGATTGAAGACGTCAGGTTTGGCGTCGATAACTTTTGCTTCCCAGCCATCTTTGCGCAGAAAATCAGGGGTCAGAATCTCGATCGTCGTCCCAGGCGAGGCGGATCGAATGGCATTGATCGTATGGACAAAATGCATGGCACCACCATCGTCCAAATCATCTCGGTCGACCGAGGTGATGACAACATGCTCAAGCCCCATCTCCGCCACAGCGAGCCCGACCCGGCGCGGCTCGTCTTCGTCTAAAGGCGAAGGCTTACCGGTGATCACATTGCAGAAGGAGCAAGCCCGCGTGCACGTGTCGCCCATGATCATCATGGTCGCGTGTTTCTTATCCCAGCACTCTCCAATATTTGGACAGCCCGCCTCTTCGCATACCGTCACCAATCCCTTGGATTTTACGATGTCGCGGGTCTCTGAATAGCCCTTAGACGTGGGCGCTTTGACGCGAATCCAATCGGGCTTTCGCAACAAGGGCGTATCCGGCCGGTTGCGCTTTTCCGGATGCCGGAATTGGGGCTTTTTATCGATGAGAGTCGCCATGCGTTCTAAAATGGGCCGGAACGCCTTAAACTGCAAGCATCAGAGGGGCATATCACCTGCTCAAGAAATGCATGGCGGTGAATTTGGGCTTGCCTCGCTCACCAACTGTGACACTTTGTTGCAAACAATTAAGAGTTCAGAGCATATTCGGACCATGACTGAAACCACGATCCCTACCCCGCTTGATTGGCGCGCTGGTCGCGCAAAAGCCGATATTTTCTCCGCGATCATCCGCGCCGCCAAAGAATTCGGCTCGAAAAAAGTCGCGATCGTTGATGGCGATGGCACTGAGGTCGACTACAAGACCGTGCTGAGAGGCTCGTTTGCGCTGGGCTCCGCGCTTGGCAAAAAGTTCAAGAAAGACGAGACGATCGGGGTCATGCTGCCAACCGGCGCCGGTGCGGTCATCGCGTTTTGCGCCGTTCTCGCCGCGGGGCGATTGCCGGCCATGCTCAATTTCACCGCCGGTTCAGCGAATATTAAGTCGGCCATGAAGGCTGCGAAAATCACCAAAATCGTCACGGCACACAAGTTCATAGAGCTCGGCGGGCTGGAAACACTGATCGAAGAGCTAAGCGATGCGGCCGACTTTATCTATCTTGAGGATGTTCGCGAAAGCCTCGGTCTTATGGATAAACTTGCGGGCGGTTTAGGTCCGATCTTCCCAGGCCTGTTTCATCGCAGACAAAGCCATAAAAAACCCGGTGTCGTATTGTTCACATCTGGCACCGAGGGCGAACCGAAAGGCGTGGTGCTGTCGCATCACAATATCGTTTCAAATGTCGAACAAGTGCGGGCGCATATCGGTTTGGATCCGCAAAAAGATACCGTATTTAATCCACTGCCGACCTTTCACTGTTTTGGCCTGACGGTGGGCGCGATCTTGCCTTTGGTGGCAGGCGTGCGAGCGGTCTTTCATCCGAGCCCTTTGCAGCCGCGAGAGATTGCTGGACGGATTGGAGAAACCGAGTCAACCATCCTCCTCGCCACAGACACATTTATTGGGCAATACGCACGGGTCGCGAAAGATGGCGCGATGGATTCTGTCCGTTTGGCCGTGTGCGGCGCAGAGCGCGTGCGTGATGAAACCCGCGCCTTTGTGCGTAAAAAATTCAATATCGAGATCCTTGAAGGTTATGGCGCCACCGAAGCGTCGCCGGTCGTTGCGGCCAATCAGATGGAATTCAATAAACCCGGCACAGTCGGGCGGCTAATGGCCGACATGGAGTATGAATTGGTGCCGGTCGAAGGCATTGAAGAAGGCGGCAGACTTCGCATTCGCGGGCCCAATATCATGCTTGGTTATATGCGCTCCTCTGCCCCGGGCGTCATCGAACCGCTGCAAGATGGCTGGCATGATACCGGTGATATTTGCGTCATGGATGATGACAATTGCATCCGGATTATGGGGCGGGTGAAACGGTTTGCGAAAATCGGCGGCGAGATGGTCTCACTCGCCGTGGTTGAGAATTGCGCGAGCGCTATTTGGCCAGATGATATGCATGCCGCCGCCGCAATCCCGGATCCACGCAAAGGCGAACAGATCGTGCTGCTAACGACGGCAACTGAGGCGGAGCGCAGCGCGCTTCTGGCATGGTGTCAGTCGCATGGCGTGTCGGAGCTTTCGGTGCCGCGCAAAGTATTCCATGTCGACGAAGTGCCAGTGCTGGGGACCGGCAAAACGGATTATGGCGCAGTCGGGAAAATGGTGCGCTCGCTGACAGAAGCGCCTTAAGCGCTCGCCTCACACATCCATCCATCAAACGCCGGCTCGACTCCGACGGGCAGTTCTTTGATCAGTATCTGATAATCCAAATCGACATGCAGATTCGTAAGCACAGCGCGTTTCGGCTGCAAACGGTCAATCCAGCCAAGGGTGCGCTCTAAATGCGCATGGGATGGGTGCGGGGTGTAGCGCAGCGCATCAATGATCAGAACGTCCAAGCCGCCAAGCATTTCAAAACTCTGCTCCGGCAGCGCGTTCAAATCATTGCAATAGGCAATCGGTCCAAAGCGAAAGCCGAGGGAGCGTATTCGGCCATGCTCCTGATCGATCGGCAGCACATCTAGTTTGCCACCAGGCCCATCAAGCACCAGCGGCGTGAAAGCCGATAGGCGGGGCTGCAAATCAAGGATCGGCGGATAGCCGCCATCGCCTTGAAACGCATATTGAAACTTTGGGAACAGAGTCTCATGCGTGGGCGCGTCCATATAAGCTTTGATTTGCTTACGATTGCGGATGACCAGCGCGCGGACATCATCGATGCCATGGGTTTGGTCGGCATGGTCATGGGTAAACAAGATCGCATCTAAGCGGGTGACCTCAGCATCCAATAATTGCTCACGCATATCGGGCGATGTGTCGATCAAGATAATGGTCTGTTCTTCGGGCGATGCGGCATTCCAAGTTTCCACCAAAGCCGCGCAACGGCGACGGCGATTCTTGGGCTCCGATGGATCGCAGGCGCCCCAATCGCCGCCCACCCGAGGGACTCCGCCCGAGGAGCCGGTGCCCAGCAATGTCAACCGGATCTGCTGATCGCTCATGTGATCTTTTCAAACAGGCGCAGGGCATTTGCCTCGCACTGTTGTCCGATCTCGTCCCGCTCCAAACCGTGCAATTCTGCGAGCGCATCGGCCACATAGGGCAAATAGGCAGGCTCATTGCGCCGACCGCGATACGGCATCGGGGTCAAATAAGGGCAATCGGTCTCCAAGATGACGCGATCGAGTGGCACGTCCTTGATCACCGCCCTGACCTCTTTCGCGCTCTTGAACGAAAGAATGCCGGACACAGAGACATAAGCTCCGAGCGCCAAGCCCCGCGCGCACAGATCTGGGCCGCCTGTATAGCAATGCAAGAGGATTTGGAACGCGCCGTTCGCGTGCTCGTCTTCTAAGATCTGCGCCGTAAGCGCATCCGCCTCCCGCGTATGGACGATCAACGGCAATCCAGTTTCGCGCGCCGCTGTGATGTGCGTGCGAAAGCTCGCCTCCTGCTGCGCTTGCGGGCTGTAGCCATAATGCAGATCCATCCCGGTCTCGCCGATCGCGACAACTTTTGCGTCTTGGGCCTGCGAAATCAAATCCTCGGCGCGGGTCTCAGTAAAGTCCTTGGCGTGATGGGGATGCGTGCCGACGCTGCACCAAATGTCAGAGTGCGCGTCTGCAATGGCTTTCACACGCGGAAAGCTATCGAGCCGCTCGCAGATTGCCAGCATGCGCGAAATGCCAGCTTCGCGAGCGCGGGACAGCACTTGATCTAAGTCGTCGGCATAGGCCTCTGCGTGCAAATTGACGTGTGTATCAAACATGGGCTCAGGCGCTTACAGCCTTTAGCCCGTCTTGCAAGGTGGCGAAGAGTTTGGCGGCGGTCTGCAACGGCGTCAGATTTAAGGTTTGAGCGGTCGTGCGCACCTCATGCAAAGCAAGCCAAGTCTTGGCAAGATCGACCTCCTGATCGGCTTTGTCTGCGACCCAGCTCAGCAGCGTGTCCGAGAATGCCTGCAACGATCCTTCATCGACCACCGCTGCCGACAAAGCTGCGGAAACCATGCCGGCTGAGGGTTTGCGGATATTGCGGAGCAAGGCGCGCGCGGTCTGGACTGCTTTCGCACCGCCAGTTTGCGCCAGCGCCACGCCATAGCCAGGACGACCATTTGCAAGTTCGAAGGCCAGCTCGGACCCACCTTCAATCTTGGCCAGGACGCGTTTTGTCTCGTCTTCATTGAGAGGATTCAATCGCAGCACTTGGCAGCGCGATCGAATGGTCGGCAAAAGCGGCTCTGTCCCATGTGAGATGAGCAAGAGCAACGCATTGTTTGGCGGCTCTTCAAGCGTCTTCAAAAGGGCGTTCATTCCCGAAACATTCATCTCATCCAGCGCATCAACAACCCCGATGCGCCATCCCGACAAGGCCGGACGCAGTGAGAAAAATCGGTTCAACTCTCGGATCTGATCGACAGTGATATCTTGCCTAAGCTTGCCTTTCTCATTCAGCCCGCGCGCGATCCATTTTAGATCTGGATGGCCACCGGACAGAATGAGCTGCATGGTCTTGTCGTCAGCGGCGGCATCTGCAGCGTCAGCGCCCAGCATCAGCCCGGCAATGCGGCGAGCAAAGATCGACTTTCCAATCCCGGAGGGGCCTTGCAAAATCCAAGCATGATGCAATCGGCCAGAGGCTCGCGCAGCCAGAAATCGCTGTTCCGGTTGCGCCTGCCCAATGAGGGGAAATGCCGCGCTCATGCCGGTATCAAATGCTGGTCAATGAGGCGCAGGGCGGCCGCCAAAACCGCTTCTGGCGGGGCCAGCGCATCGACCAGATGACAGCGTTTGGGCGCTCGATCAGCAATCGCCTGAAAGCCGCGCCGCACGTCTTGATGAAAGGACAAGTCTTTGGCCTCGAAGACGTCACAGATCGCGCGCTGCGTTCGGCGGTCAAACAAAGCTTCGGGCGGCGCGTCGAGGATCAGCGTCAGATCAGGCTGCGTCTCCCCGACAATCATCTCTTGAAGCTGCTGTAAGACGTCTACCGGCACACCCTCAATAGATTGATAGACAAGTGTTGAGTCCGCGAACCGATCGCATACGACCCAAGCCCCTTGCGCCAAAGCCGGGCGGATAAGCTTTTCCAAATGATCTTGGCGCGCTGTGTTCATCAGCAAGGCATGTGCGAGCGGCGACCAGGCCTCTCCGTCTGGCGGCGTCAGCGCCAGAGTGCGAACGCGCTCGGCCAGCGCGGTGCCTCCGGGTTCGCGCGTCACCCGCACGTCCAGGCCGCGCGTTTCTAAAGCCGTGCGCAATCCCGCTATGAGCGTCGATTTACCCGCCCCTTCACCGCCCTCTAGCGTTATAAAACGCCCAGCCTCAGTCACGTTAGATGTGCCCTCAACTATGCGCCCCCGTCCATCATCCGGCTGAGCCCCTCAATCGCGCGTCCGACGAAGCCGAGCCGAGCAACATTTTCTGTCGCCACAAGCGGTAGCTCGATAGGGTCTTTGCCTTCAATCGTCACCACCAAAGTCGCGATTTGATCTCCAGCGCTGATCGGCGCTTCAATCAAACGATTATGGACAATTTCAGACGTCCCTTTCGCGAATGCGCGCTTATGCGCTGTGACGTCGGCGCTCTCGGCGAGACGCACCCCGACATGGCGGCGGTCGCCCATCCAGACGTCTAATTCCGCCAAGCGTTTATCGCCGGCCTCGATCGTCCGCGTCTCGAACGCACTAAACGCAAGCCGCATCAAGCGTTCAGCCTCCTGCGCGCGGGCTTGTTTGCTTGGCATGCCGTTCAATACGATAATCCGCCGACTGCCATCCCGCACAGCGGAAGCGGTGAGCCCATACCCGGATTCATCAAGATGGCCGGTTTTCAAACCATCGGCCCCGTCCATCGTGCCCAATAACGGATTGCGATTGGCTTGCGTGTATTGTCCCCAAGTATACTCAGCTTTGCTGTACCAGGCATAGAATTGCGGGAAGTCATCAATGATCAGCTTGGCCAAGCGCGCCAGATCCGCTGAAGACACGACATGCCCCTCGCCTTCTAACCCGGTCGCATTGACGAAGTTCACCGTAGAAAGTCCAAGCTCTTGCGCCCGCTCGGTCATTTGACGGGCAAAGGCCGCTTCTGATCCGGCAATCCCCTCGCCGAGCACGATACATGCATCATTGCCGGACATGATAATTAGACCGTGGAGCAATTGTTCGACCGTCGGGCGCTCTTTCGGGCGCAGGCCCATGGTTGACGTCCCAGACGGGAAACCACCGCGGCGCCAAGCATCGGCGCTCACTTCAATCTCGTCTTGCAGCGTAATCTCGCCCTGCTCGATCAAGTCAAACACAAAGTACGCGGTCATCATCTTGGTCATTGAGGCAGGCACCATGGGCGTGTCGCCATCCTTGGCCCACAAAATCTCGCCAGTCTCATGATCCATGATGACCGCATAATTCGCCTCGGTTTCCAGGATTTGCGCCTGCGCCAAAACCGGGGCGAACGTCACGGTGAGGATGAGGATGATGCTGCGCCAAATCGACATTGCGATTGTCCTTCTAAATCAAAAAAGTGGCCCTCTTTCTGTAAAAGAAAAAGGGCCAGTTCGTGACGGAGGTCAATCTTTGGTGAGACGGATCTCTAACGAATTGTCAGGAACCCATCGGCAATGCCGGCGTTTGCGAGCTGTGCGCGGTAGCGCTCAGCGGTTTCGCGATCTGGAAAGGGTCCAATGAGGACGCGGAAAAAGTCACCGCCATTGATGCGCGCTTCTTCAATTTTGACCGAATGGCCGCGTTCAAGCGCCGTTGTCAGGCTTTGGGCGTTCGCGATATCCGCAAAGGCGCCCGCCTGGATAAACACATTCGCGCTGATCACGGGCATACTAACTGGCACAGGCTCGACCTTCGGCGCTGAGTCGAGCGCCGGGTTTGGAGTGGGGCTGAGCCCAGGATTGCTATAATCAGAAACCGGAAGCATGGGCTCTGGCAAAGCAACCGGGGTGACCGGTGGCAGGGCTTCACTTTCAACTTGTGCGGCGAGAAAGCTATCTTCGGTCTGTTTCACCGGAGCCGGTCCAAGATAGCGAATCTTGACATTGGCACTGCCGCGCGCGGACATGCCCAAGACGGTTCCAGCCCGCGGAGATAGCTCCAGCACGCGCTTGCCATCAAACGGCCCGCGATCATTCACGCGAACCACCACTTCGCGGCCATTCTCTTCATTCACGACTTGAACCAGACTCGGCAAAGGGAGCGATGGATGAGCGGCAGTCATCGCGGTTTCGTCAAAAATCTCACCATTTGCGGTCGGTTGGCCATTAAAGCCGTCCATATAGATGCCAGCTCGGCCGCGCTCTTCGGTCATTTGCGCGGCGCGATTGATTTTCACTCGGCTCAAGGTGAGCGGTTGGCCTGTTGCGACGGGCTGTTGCGCTTTCACAGACGCGATCCGAATCGGTTGCGTCACAGTTTGCGCTGTGCCAGTTGCTGCGGCGACGACGGCAGGCGCTGCAGCCACACCCTTCGGCGCTGGCATGGCTTCGCTGACAACAGGTTTTAAGATCATTTTAGACGGGGACGGGGCGACGGTTGAGCCCGCGCTAGACGCGATCGTCGTCGGCCCGCTTGCAGAGTCGCGCACCGGGGCACCTGGATATTGAAAGACGACGCGTTGATTCTCGGTCACACGGATCGAATTCGGTTGGCTGGGCGAATTCAGCTGCGCCAGCTCTGGCGACGGATCGTGCGGCGTTTGGCCGGCATAGACGATTGGCGCCCCTTGGCGGTCTGCGGCGGCCAGTCCGGCCAGGCCCGCGGCACTCATGCTTGCTGTAGAAAGCGCTAGAAACAATGCGCGTGCGACAGTCGTCTTCATCATCAACCTCATTCTGCGGTTCAATCTGGCCGGGGCCAGCATGAGCATTCAGCTCTTTTTCGATGGTGACATGTTTACCATAGCAAGCTGCATGTATGGTGAATGAGAACAAAAACTTGCACCCGCGTCGTTAAAGACCTGATTAACCATATCACGGCGCAATGCAGGCAATTTCATGACAGGACTTGCAATCTTTCTCGGACTGTAGAAAAGGAAGCGTCCTGCTGCGGAGGAGTGGCAGAGTGGTTGAATGCGGCGGTCTTGAAAACCGTTGAGCGTGCGAGCGTTCCGGGGGTTCGAATCCCTCCTCCTCCGCCATTATGTTTCCCACAATATGCTGTTTAATAATCTCATTTTTTCTGGATTTTCTTTTCTCTTCGTCAAAGATTCGTTGCCAAGTTCTCCTATGCAAGCAATAGGAACCGTAAATTAAGCGGCACGCGTCGCCCAAACAACAAATGGGACCGCGAGCATTCGAGTTTGGAGTATCCAAAAAGACAAAACCCAAGAAAGAAATAGCTGTTCAAGTCATGAACATGCTAAACGAGGTCTTCGGGTAATTGGTGGAGTGACTATGAAAGGCATGTTTACAGGTGCCGCGATCGCGTTGATGGCGCTGGTGGGGTGTTCTGCAGAGACAGACACGGGCGCCGATGAGCCGACGGCCCCGCGGCCAGCTAAATTGGTCGAGGTCGAGGCGTCTTCAAATCAGCGAGATTTGTCTTTTCCCGCAGTAATTCGGGCGGCTCAATCTGCTGAGCTCACCTTTCAAGTGGCCGGTGAGATCCGCGAGATCAACGTTCTAGAGGGCGACGAAGTCCCAGCGGGCACGATTGTGGCGAAGCTCGATCAAAGAGATGCCCTCAACCGCCTGGCGCAAGCCAAAGCTGAGTTTGACAATGCGACAACCGAGTTTGAGCGGGCCGAACGCCTTGCCGCACAAGACGCGATTTCTCGCAGCGTCTTAGAGAGCCGGAAAACGCAAAGAGACGTTGCCGATGCAGCCTACAGGACCGCGGAAAAGGCGGTCAGCGACACCATCCTGAAAGCGCCTTTTCAAGGCTTTATTTCAACGGTTTCTGGGCGCCAATTCCAGAATGTCCAGGCCAAGGAATCAATTGCCGTTTTGCAAAGTCAGGAAGTCGAAGCGGTGGTCAATGTTCCCGGCTCCATCATCGCCCGTTTCCCTCAACTTGAACCCGTCGGCGTTCGTGTCAAACTCGACGCAGCACCAGACGCGGACATCGTGGCACAATTCAAAGAAGCGTCCGGCGAGGCCGATCCGAGCACTCAGACTTATGAGATCAGCTTTTCTTTCATTCCTCCAGAAGAGCTTTTTATCTTGCCTGGGATGACGGCCACAGTGGAGTCATCCTTCTTGTTCAACGGTTCTGACGCCATCGTGGCGGAAGGCATTGGGGTGCCGCTGTCTGCAATTCTGGCAGAAGGCGAGGATACCTTTGTTTGGGTTGTCGACTCCGCGTCCATGAAAATCTCAAAGCGCGATGTCACTGTCGAATCTGATGCGGGCGATTATGTCACCGTAACCGGTGGTTTATCAGGCGGTGAAACGATCGTCGCAGCTGGGGTTTCCTTCTTTCATGACGGCATGACAGTTCGCCGTTGGGTTCCGGAATAGCCCGGCCATGAACAGCGCTGTCTGGTCCATCAAGAACCCGCTTCTGTGTTGCATTGCCATGCTGATCGCCCTGATTGGCGGCTGGTTGGCATTCGAG
>JBCBYJ010000350.1:0-898 GCA_039815905.1 Pseudomonadota bacterium
GGGCACCCAGCGGGCACATGCGCTCTTTGCCGCCTTTGCCGCGAATGATCATTTCCCGCGTCTCCCACAATCCCAGGCGGCGGCGCGGCAAGTCTCCAAGCCGCAGACTGACCAATTCGCTGACGCGCAGTCCGGCGCCATAGAGCAGTTCTAAGAGGCAGGTGAGGCGTGGATCATCAGCGCAAGCGCGCAGCAAATGATCAACCTCTTCGCGCGATAAAACATCGGGCACATCGCGCCGCACCTTTGGCGCGTCCAATTTCGAAGTGGGATCATCCTTGCGATCGCGCTCTTCGAACAGAAACCTGAAAAACCGTTTGAGGGACGACAATTTACGCGCTTGCGTGGACGCGGCGAGACCATCTTTTGCGAGGCTTTGCAACCAGCCGGACAGATCTGCGCCATCCGCCGCACAAAGCCCGCCGCCAAGATAGCCGGACGCATCCAACAGATCGCGCCCATAGGCATCGAGCGTGTGCGCGGAGGCCCCACGCTCCGCCGACATCATTTCCAGGAAAGCTTCAATACGGGCCATATCAGACATGACCTGCAGGCTAAGCGCTAGGTCTTAACGCGAGACAAAAAACGGGCGCCCGGCTTGGAGCGCCCGTCTTTGTTCAGATATTTGTCTGCGCGGCGCGCTTATTCGACGCCTTCGCCTTTCAGCATCACAGAATCGCCGTCCTCAGTGTCGGGATCGCCATTTTTCTTATGCATCGCGACGACCACGCCGGACAGCAAGAGGATCGCAATCAGGTTCGGGAAGGCCATGGAGGCATTGGCCAGATCGCCAAATTTCCAAACGAACTCAACCTGCGCCAGGGCACCCAGCGGGCACATGCGCTCTTTGCCGCCTTTGCCGCGAATGATCATTTCCCGCGTCTCCCACAATCCCAGG
>JBCBYJ010000351.1:0-289 GCA_039815905.1 Pseudomonadota bacterium
CGCGCATTTGATCGAGCAAGGCTAGGCGATTTGCGCGGATGGCCGGGTCCTCATCATTGACCATCACACCTTCAAAGAATGTGTCGAGCGGCACGCGGAGGCCCGCAAGCGCGGTCATCGCCGCGGTGAAATCCTCGGACTGGAGCGCCGGCGCGATCGCCGCATCTGCGTTGGTGATGGCTACGAAGAGTACTTTCTCGGCGTCTGGACCTGACTTGATGAGCGTCTCATCGACGGCGGCGCCGGCTTCCCAGCCCTTCTTCTCTTCGGCTTTGAGGATGTTCGCCGC
>JBCBYJ010000351.1:299-686 GCA_039815905.1 Pseudomonadota bacterium
CGCGCTTGACGATAAGAACCAGATCATCCTCACCGAGCGCAAACACCGCATCGATGAGGTCATGGCGCTCGCCTTGATCGCGGAGGTGTTGTTTGAGGCGGTCGGCGAAGAAGGAGAGGAGGTCGTCTGGCAACGTCTCCGGATCGGTCACGTCGGTTAACGGCGCAGAGATGACACCTTTTTCCAAATCGGTGTATTTAGAGGCGAGGTCTGCGCCCCAATTGGTCCGCACACCTCGACTTTCTGTAGTCACTTGCTCGAGATGGTAGGCGATCAGATCTTTAAGAGGCAACCTAAGGCCGTTCTCAATGATGATTCTAACAACCCCTAACGCTGCACGCCGCAGTGCGAAGGGGTCTTTCGAGCCAGTTGGCTTCTCATTGATTG
>JBCBYJ010000352.1:0-664 GCA_039815905.1 Pseudomonadota bacterium
CTCGGCAAATAGCCTGCTAGCCCGATACGATTTGGAATTTCCGGCGGTCAAACACTGACAGCACTGTCTTCAAATCCCGACCGCGCTTCAACACCTGATCCTCACTGCCGAGCACCGCATAGGCGCCTTGTGCATTCGCCAGCGCTGGCGTCTTGGTGATGCGCCACGTGGGGGTTTCCGCATGGCGCCGAAAAATCGCAAACACAGCGTGATCGCGGTACATGCCAATAGCGTAGTCTTTGGCTTCACCGACCAAAACCAAGCGCCCATAGACGTCTAAGATGACGTCCATCTCACGCCGCACAAAGGCGATCTTTGGTTTCGCGGGCGATTGCTGTCGAAGCGGAGTGACGTTTCCCATACGCTCTTATATCTGCGCGCCAATCTGATGACGCATTATTAATCCTGAATAAGGCGAATTTGCCGCAATCACGCCTTGCGAGGAACAACGATTAACTACACTCTGCAATTGTCGGGCGGCGGTGTCTACAGTCATCCTGGACCCATCAGCCCCCCCAGCCCCCCGGGGCGACTGCTACCGCTGACCCGACGCCCTCTTAAAATAGACGTCATGTTCACACCGCTTCTGGCCAGGCCCGCGAAATGTCGCTAGAGACGTGGCGCAGCGCGTGTGGATGAACAGCATGCTAGACGTTGAGTCGTT
>JBCBYJ010000353.1:0-620 GCA_039815905.1 Pseudomonadota bacterium
GGGTCAATGTCGAGTTCCGTGAAGACGGCGCCTATGTTGTGCCTGTACAATACGCAGCTGGATATTAATCCAACCAGTTCGATCAGTTGATCAGAAAGCCGCCGTCAGCCTTGTGCTGGCGGCGGTTCCGTTTTAGGCGTGCGGCATGAGTGACGTCTTAATTTCACCGTCGATTCTGTCGGCGGATTTCGCAGAGCTTGGCGCAGAGATTCGTCGGATTGATGAAGCCGGCGCCGACATGATCCATGTCGACGTTATGGATGGCCATTTCGTACCAAACCTGACATTTGGCCCGCCCGTCATTGGCAAACTCCGACCGCATTCGGACAAGCCGTTTGATGTGCACCTCATGATCGCGCCTGTGGATCTATACATTGAGGACTTTGCTAAGGCGGGCGCGAACTATTTGACGGTACATCCAGAAGCCGGGCCGCACCTTCACCGAACTATACAAGCGATCCGCGCCGCAGGCATGAAGCCCGGCGTCGCGCTCAATCCAGGGACCCCCGCAGAGGTGGTCGATCCAGTGATCGACGATATCGATTTGATCCTGGTCATGTCCGTGAACCCTGGTTTTGGCGGTCAAAGCTTCATCGAGAGCCAATTGCGCAAAATCGAAG
>JBCBYJ010000354.1:0-613 GCA_039815905.1 Pseudomonadota bacterium
GTCGAGCACTTGGCTGTTATAGCCGGTCGGCGCGTTCCGTGAGTAAAGAACCAAGCGGTCGCCAACGCTCATCCCGTCCAATCCGCGCTGGTATTCCTGCCCGTCCTCGACATAAATGACCTGTGGCTCGACCAATTGATCAACATAGTTCAAGCGCGCGAAGTCTTGGCTGATCAGCGCATAAGCAGGGGTCACCGGCACCACGGGCAAGCTGGCGAGCATCGCGCCATACATGACCAAAGCGTGGTCAATCGTATTGCGCGATAAGATCATGACCGGTGCTTGCACGTCCGCGTTCAGAAACCCTTGGGCAATGGCCTGAACCCGTTGCCAGGCCTCTGCATACGTCACCGTTTGCCAACCTTCTTTTTCAGGCTCAACCGGATCGCGTTGCGCCAGCCATACCCGATTGGGGGCTTCGCTTGCCCAATGTTTCAAAGGCCACAGCATGTGCGGCGGATAATCTTTTAGCGGCTGTCCATTGTCGAGCAGGATAACGCCATCATCGCGGCGCTCGACGGCAAGTTTTTGCGGCAGATAAGGAACATCCCGAAATGGAATATGGCTGGTGTCGCTCATCAATTATCAAAGGCCTCTCGTCTCAATCTTCAAT
>JBCBYJ010000355.1:0-589 GCA_039815905.1 Pseudomonadota bacterium
GCTTGAACACAACCAGCCAGGTCGGCGCCATCAGCGCCATTCCGATCATCGCCAAGGTCAATGAAGACGTATCGGTAACGCTGGCTGCGTGGACGCGGGTAAAAACGTCCGGGAATCTCAAAACGCCAATCGTTCCGATCAGAGCCAAAATGCCACCCACAAAGACCAATGTGGCGCCGATCGGCACCCGAATGTCATGCCAAATCGCCAAAACCTCATTCATCGTCCACCTCCCCGGCGCACGAGCGGAACTTGGAAGGAGCGATAGCGGAAGAATTTCAAAATCGCGATTGTCGAGACAAAGTTGATGAGCGCATACAGCAACGAAATATCTAGGAAATCGGGGCGACCGACGAGAAATCCGATGATTCCCAAAAGCACCACGATTTTGGTACCGATCGAGTTTACCGCAAGCACACGGTCATATAGAGTTGGCCCGGTCAAAGCTCGGATCAGCATCAGCGCGATTGCAACGACAAAGGCTATGGCGGCTGCTCCAATCATCGACGGGCGCTCCCATCGATGGCGTTCCGAGACCGCTTATCCATCTCAACAAAGGCTTCGGGCTGCGCATTGTCTTCGTACAAAG
>JBCBYJ010000356.1:0-570 GCA_039815905.1 Pseudomonadota bacterium
TTGGCAAACTCGGGCGCGCTCTCACCGATCAGATAAGCTTGTTCGACCCGGTCAAACCATGGCTCGAGCGGTGCAATCCCCTCAGCTTTCGGGACACCGCCTGCGATCCAGTGGACCTTTGGATAGGTTTTAAGCGCTTGTTCAGCGGCTTGGGCATTGGTGGCTTTGCTATCATTGACGAAGCGAACGCCATCGACCTCGCCAACCAATTCCATGCGATGCGCGAGCCCTGGGAAGCTGCGGATCGCGGCCATGATCCGACCCGGCGCGACCCCTAATGCGTGGCAGGTGGCATAGGCGGCAGCTGCGTTCTGATAATTATGGCGTCCCGGAAGCGCCACGGCTTCAGCGAGATTGCCGACGCGGATCGCTTGGCCGCCCGTGCTGTCATAGAGGTGGCCGTCCACTGCGCTAACGCCGCGCGCGAGGCCAAACTCCGAGCTGATCTGCACGACGCGCCCTTGACCAGGGCGCTGGCGCCCCATGGCGACCGATTGCGAGTACGGATCGTCTATCCCGACCACAGCGACATCGCGGATGCGTTGGTTGGCAAAGATCCGCTTCTTGGCA
>JBCBYJ010000357.1:0-563 GCA_039815905.1 Pseudomonadota bacterium
GTCTCGGGTTGAGTCGTTTAATTTCAAAAGTCCGTTATCCTATGCGGGCCGGGACATCATGCAGGATATCAAAACCGAGATTGCGACCGACGAGCCGGAAGAAGACGCAACAGACGAAACATCTGAAGCTACGCCCGAGGACTAAATCGTGCGGCGGGTGCTTCGGATATTCGTGGTCATGTGTACAGCTGCGCTCCTGATCAGGGGGGCAGCTGTCGCGCATGAGCAGGCCATCGCTTTTACCGAAGTGTCCTTTGTAACCGAAAACCCTACGCACGATTGCACCATTGATGGCTGTCGCATTGAGGTCGCGCATCGTTTGGTCATCCATGATGCAGAGAGCACCTTGATGAGCGTGCTGGGTGCGCGAGCCGATTTGCTTGGCGATCCCGATGCGCAAGCGCGGCTTGAGGCCTATGTTGCTGACCGGTTCGCGCTCCTTCGAGGAGATGATCAATCCATCGGAATAGATCTGACCCTCCTCGGGGGCGAAGTGGAACGCGGGTATTATTGGGTTTATCAAGAAGGATGGCTTGAACCAGGACTGGACGCCATTTCGGTCT
>JBCBYJ010000358.1:0-546 GCA_039815905.1 Pseudomonadota bacterium
GTACGACGCCAAGCTCCGCCGCGCGGGCGGCGAGGTTTGGAAAATCGTCCGGGGCAAGACCTTCATTGCCATCCAATACGAGTTTCGCATCCGGGCGTGCGCGGTGCACCGCTTCGACACGGTCCATATCATCAGCCCCGCCAAGCTTGAGCTTCAGGATCTTCGCCGACGTCGCTTTCGCCGCTTCGGCCATGTTTCCAGCGTCATCGAGACTGATCGTCATGGTTGTCGGGAGGGCGACGGGTTCCGGCAGGCCTGCAAGCTCCCAAACAGGCTTCCCGGTTTGCTTGGCTTCAAGGTCCCACATCGCGCAATCGAGCGCACACCGCGCGGCTCCAGCGGGCAGGCGTCTTTGCAGCTCTTCACGGCTCAAACCGTCTTGGACGGCTTTCTCAAGTCCGGATAATTGCGCCACGACACTGACCCGGCTTTCCTTGTACCGGGCATAGGGCACGCACTCACCACGGCCTTTATTCTCGCCATCGAAGATCTCGACCATGACGGTTTCGGCCGTTGATTTCGATCCGCGGGAGATTGCAAAAGCCG
>JBCBYJ010000359.1:0-529 GCA_039815905.1 Pseudomonadota bacterium
GGTGAAGGCGGTGAAGCCGTGCGCCAGCGACTCGTAACAAATGTGGTGCACGGGCACGCCGGCGTCTTCGAGCTTTTTGGCGTAGGCGGCGCCGTCATCAACCAGCGGATCAAAGCCAGCGGTGGCGATAATGGCCGGGGGGAGCTCATCTAGGCGGCGTTCAAAGGCTGGCGACAACAGGACATCGGATTTGTCGAAATCCTCGCTCGGCAAATACTGCTTCATGAACCAGTGCATCGTGTCCGCCGAGAGGGGATAGGTCTCGCCATAGACGGTGTAGGACTCAAATTCGCTAACCAGATCCGTGGCCGGATAAATCAGCAATTGCAGGTCAGGCAGCGGCTTTTCTTGGCGCAGCATTTCTTGCGTCACAATCGCCGTGAAATTGCCGCCCATACTGTCGCCGCCAATCATCGCTTGGCCCGCCGGCGCGCCGAGCGACTCGGCATTGCGCAGCGTCCACTCATACGCATCGATACAGTCTTCGAGGCCGGCAGGGAATTTGTGCTGCGGGGCAAGCCGATAATCG